>CAYZXP010000057.1:0-16423 GCA_964482415.1 uncultured Bifidobacterium sp.
TCAAGCACGGCGTTCGCAAGATCAACATCGACACCGACATCCGTCTGGCCATGACCGGCGCGATCCGTCGCTACTTCATCGAGAACCCGTCCAAGTTCGACCCGCGCGATTACCTGAAGCCGGCGCGTGAAGCCGCGAAGCTGGTCTGCAAGGCACGTTACCTGTCGTTCGGCTGCGAAGGCCAGGCTGGCAAGATCAAGCCGATCGCGCTCGAGAAAGTCGCCGAGAAATACAAGAAGGGCGAACTGGCCCAGATCGTGAAGTAATCGAGCAAATAGCCGCTGGGCCCCGGCCTTTGCCGGGGCGACGTTTTAGCTGCTTGCCTCCGAATATCGTCGTCCCGGCATTGGTCGGGATCCAGTGACTTAACATTTGTATTGCACAGAATTCGTATGAACAGCCTCTACCAATCCTCCATCACCACCTTGCCGCTGCTCGGCCGCGGCAAAGTACGAGACAACTATGCCGTCGGTGACGACAAGATCCTGATCGTGACTACCGACCGCCTGTCGGCCTTCGACGTGGTGATGAACGAGCCCATTCCCGCCAAGGGCAAGGTGCTGAACCAGATGTCGGACTTCTGGTTCGACAAGCTTGGCCATATCGTGCCCAACCACCTGACCGGCGTCGCGCCGGAATCGGTGGTGGCGGCCGATGAGGTCGAGCAGGTACGCGGCCGTGCCGTCGTCGCCAAGCGCCTGAAGCCCATCCTGGTCGAAGCCGTGGTGCGCGGTTACCTGATCGGCTCCGGCTGGAAGGACTACCAGACCACCGGCGCGGTGTGCGGGATTGCGTTGCCGGCCGGCCTGAAGCTGGCCGCCAAACTGCCTGAGCCCATCTTCACGCCGGCCGCCAAGGCCGACATCGGCGAGCATGACGAGAACATCAGCTTCGCCGACATGGAGCAGCGCATCGGCAAGGAACTGGCCGAGAAGATCCGCAAGGTCAGCATCGAGCTCTACCAGACCGCGGCCGATTACGCGGCCACGCGCGGCATCATCATCGCCGACACCAAGTTCGAGTTCGGCCTTGACGATAACGGCACGCTGCACCTGATGGATGAAGTGCTGACTGCCGACTCCTCGCGCTTCTGGCCCGCCGATTCGTACGCCGAAGGCATCTCGCCGCCGTCGTTCGACAAGCAGTTCGTGCGCGACTATCTCGAAACGCTGAGCGACTGGAACAAGACCGCACCCGCGCCGGCGCTGCCGGCCGACGTGATCGAGAAGACCGGCGCCAAATACCGCGAGGCGCTGCAGCGCCTGACCGGCAACGAACTGAAGGACTGAGGGAAAGCCATGAGCGAAGCGAACAAGCCTGCAGGTGCGCCGCTGATCGGCGTCGTGATGGGATCCTCGTCCGACTGGGACGTGATGCAGCATGCAGTCGCGCTGCTGAAGGAATTCGGCGTGTCGCACGAGGCGCAGGTGATTTCCGCGCACCGCATGCCCGACGAGATGTTCGAGTACGCGAAGTCGGCGCGCGCGCGCGGCCTGCGCGCGATCATCGCGGGTGCCGGCGGCGCCGCGCACCTGCCGGGCATGATCGCGTCGCAGACCATCGTGCCGGTGCTGGGCGTGCCGGTGCCGTCGAAGTACCTGCGCGGCGAAGACTCGCTGCTGTCCATCGTGCAGATGCCCAAGGGCATACCGGTGGCGACCTATGCGATCGGCGAGGCCGGCGCCGCGAATGCGGCGCTGTCGGCGATCGCGATGATCGCGGTCGATGACGCCGCACTGGCCGAGAAACTCCTGACATTCCGCACCAAGCAGACCGAAGCTGCGAAAGCGATGACCCTGCCCGCATGAAATCCAGCCATCTCAACGAAGCCTTCATTCCCGCCGCCACGCCGTCCACCTGGCTTGGCGTGATGGGCGGTGGCCAGCTCGGCCGCATGTTCGCGCATGCCGCGCAGGCGATGGGCTACAAGGTCGCCGTGCTCGAGCCGGCGAAAGACTGCCCGGCCGGCCACGCGGCCGACCACCTGCTGTCAGCCGGTTACACCGACGCGGCCGCACTGGCCGAGCTCGGCGAACAGTGCGCGGCCGTCACCACCGAATTCGAGAACGTGCCGGCGGACAGCCTTGCGCTGCTCGCACAACAGGCGTTCGTCGCGCCGTCGGCCGCCTGCGTGTCGGTCGCGCAGGACCGCCTCGCAGAAAAGAAATTCTTCACTGACTGTGCGCAGGTGTCCGGCGTGCTGCCGGCGCCGCATCGCGCGATCCTGTCGGCGGCCGACATCGATGCGCTGCCGGATGCGCTGTTCCCCGGCATCCTGAAGACCGCGCGCATGGGCTACGACGGCAAGGGCCAGGTGCGCGTACGCTCGCGCGATGAAGCGCGTGAAGCGTTCGCGCAGATGAAGGGCGTGACCTGCGTGCTCGAGCAGATGCTGCCGCTGGCCTACGAAGTGTCGGTGCTGGCCGCACGCGGCGCTGACGGTCAGGCGGTGGTCTATCCGATCGCCGAGAACGTGCACCGCGACGGCATCCTGTTCACCACCACCGTGCCCGGACCGAACGTGACCGCTGATTGCGCGGCGCGCGCGCAGGCTGCGGCGCTGGAGATCATCGGGCGGCTCGACTACGTCGGCGTGCTGTGCGTGGAGTTCTTCGTGCTGAAGGACGGCACGCTGGTCGTCAACGAAATGGCGCCGCGGCCGCACAACAGCGGTCATTACACGATCGACGCCTGCATCACCAGCCAGTTCGCGCAGCAGGTGCGCGCGATGGCAAAGCTGCCGCTCGGCGACGCGCGCCAGCATTCGCCGGCCGTGATGCTGAACATCCTCGGCGACCTGTGGTTTGCCGACGCTTCCGACACGCCGCGCGAGCCGGCCTGGGAGCAGGTACTCGCGCTGCCGGGCGCCAACCTGCACCTGTACGGCAAGGACGATCCGCGTCGCGGCCGCAAGATGGGCCACGTGACCTTTGTCGCGCCGACGCTGGCCGAGGCACAGCAGCGCTTCGAACAGGCCTGCCGCATCCTCGGCATCGACGCCTGACCGAATGGACCTCGACCTGAACGCGATCCGCGCGGCGGCGCGCCTGCTCGAGACGGGCAAGCTGGTGGCCATGCCGACCGAGACCGTCTACGGGCTGGCCGCCGATGCGGGCAATCCGGACGCGGTGGCCGCGATCTTCGCGGCCAAGGGGCGGCCGTCTAACCATCCTGTGATCGTGCATGTCGCGCGTGACGCCGACCTGTCGCGCTGGGCCAGTGCCGTACCCGACGAGGCGCGCCGGCTGATCGATGCGTTCTGGCCGGGGCCGCTGACGCTGATCCTGCCGCGCGCAGCGAACGTGCCGGCCGCCGTCACCGGCGGGCAGGATTCGGTTGGCCTGCGTTGCCCTTCGCATCCGGTTGCGCAGGCATTGCTGAAGGAATTCCGTGGCGGGCAGGGCGGCATCGCCGCGCCGTCCGCAAACCGCTTCGGCCGCGTCAGCCCGACGACGGCGCAGCATGTGATCGATGAATTCGGCGCGCCCGGCGCGGGCCCGCTGGCCGCGGTGCTGGATGGCGGTCAGAGTGACGTCGGCATTGAGTCCACCATTGTCGACCTGACCCGGCTGGATACGCGCGGTCCGGTGATGCTGCGTCCTGGCCGCATCAGCGCGGCACAGGTCGAGCAGGTGCTTGGCCGTGCGCTGGCTGCGCCGGACACGGCCGCGCCGCGCGTATCGGGCAGCCTCGATGCGCACTATGCGCCGCATACGCCGGTCGCACTGGTTGAGTCGGCAGAGCTCGAAGACGTTGTTGCGCGCCTGCGGGCAGCGGGGCGGCGCATCGCGCTGATGCACTGGTCGGATGCGGCCGATGCGCCGTTGTCCGCGCAATTGCCTGCTGATCCGGACGGTTACGCACACGGCTTGTATGTCAGCCTGCGCGCGCTGGATACGCAGGGGGCGGATCTGATCGTGGTTGAGCAACTGCCGCAGGACAGCCGATGGCAAGGCGTGAATGACCGGCTACGGCGCGCGGCGTTTGATTCTGCGGGTGTGCTGGAGAAGCTGCTCGGCTGAGGGGTTATCGCTCTGAAGAACCGGGATGCCGGACTGCGCTTCATGCCGCGCAGTCAATCCTGAAAAACAGAAAGTCGCCGGGTCCCGGCCTGCGCCGGGATGATGTACCGGTGGGCGCCTCACCCGCCCAGCTGCGCAAACCGGCTGCCGTGAAACACCAGCGCCGCCTTCTTCTCGAACTCGCAACGCTCGACCTCGCCGACAAAGATCACATGGTCGCCTTCCGGGTAGCGGCTGCGGTTGTGGCATTCGAACCATGCCGACACGCCGCGCAGGATGGGCAGGCCCGTCTGCGACAGTTCATAGTCGACGCCTTCAAAACGGTCGTCGATGCGGCTCGCGAAACGTTCAGCCAGCCATGCCTGGTCGCCGGCCAGCACATTGATCACGTAATGTGAATTCCCCGAGAACAGCGGCAGGCTGCGCGAGCCGCCGCCCAGGCTCCACAGCACCAGCGGCGGCTCCAGCGATACCGAGTTGAACGAACTGGCCGTCAGCCCGAAGAAACCGCCGCGCTCGTCACGCGTGGTGATTACGGTCACGCCAGTGGCGAACTGAGACAGGGCGGCGCGGAAATGGCGGGTGTCGAATTCGGGATCGGCCGCGCTGGCAATAGGGGTGAGCATGCTGGACTTGTATTGGGTATTTCCGAATTATGCCCAAATTGCCCGCAATGCGCGGAAGGCCGGCGCATGTTGCGTAGAATCACGGCATGGAGACAGGAAAAATATCGATGCTGGCGCTGCTGCAGCAGCATGCCGCCACGCACGCCGACCAGCTCGCGCATGTGCTGCCCGATCGCGACATCACCTACCGCCGCCTGTGGTCGCGCATCGAGCGCGGATCGGCTCGCCTGCAGGGCGAGTGGGGCGTGCGCGCCGGCGATACGGTCGCCTATGTCGGCAACGGGCACCCGGACGCCATCGTGCTGTACTTTTCGCTGCTGCGCATCGGCGCGTCGCTGTTGCCGCTGGAGGGCGTCGCGCCGTCTGCGGGCAAGGTATTGATGGCCGATCGGAAGGTGGCGCTGGCCGTGCATGACGACGGCGTTGACGTGCAGGGCGTGTACGGCATGCGCGGACGCCGGCTGGAGGACCTGCTGGCGGTCTGGTGCCACTACGATCCGGCGCTGGCAACCGACGACCCTGCGCGCAATGCGCTGTGGCTGGCCGGCGATGACGCGCAATGGCATGCCGCCAGCCTGGCCGCACTGGGCGCGAACCTGCCGGCGCGACCGCGCACGACTTTCATCGGCGACAGCATCTTCACGACCGAAACGCTGCGGCAAGTCGTGCTGCCGTCGCTGGTGACGGCGCAGCGCATGGAGTTTGCGTATGGCGGTCCCGTGCTGAGGACGGGCTCCTGAAGTCCCTGGCCGGCAAACTTCGATCGGCCGTGCGGCGCGCCTTGCGCTGGCTTGCGCAATGCCGGCTGCAGCGTGGTCCGAGTTGCGCTACAGTGGGACACACCAGCAACAAGCGTACGGAACACATCATGACCACGGAAATCGCAACCCTCGGCGGCGGGTGCTTTTGGTGCCTCGAGGCCGTCTACCAGGAACTGCGGGGCGTGCGGCAGGTCGAGTCCGGTTACAGCGGCGGGCGGGTCGCCGATCCTGTCTACGAGCAGGTATGTGACGGCAGCACCGGTCACGCGGAAGTCGTGCGCGTGCATTTCGACCCGACCGTCGTCAGCTATCGCGACATCCTCGAAATCTTCTTCACCATCCACGATCCGACGACGCTGAACCGCCAGGGCAATGACGTCGGCACGCAATATCGCTCGGTGATCTTTGCGAACAGCCCGGAGCAGATGGCGACCGCAAAACAGGTGATTGCCGAGATGGCGCATGTATGGGACGCGCCCATCGTGACCGAGCTGGCCGAGGCGCCGGCCTTCTACCGCGCCGAGGACTATCACCAGAACTATTTCGTGAACCACCCGTTGCAGTCGTACTGCGCATTCGTGGTGGCGCCGAAGGTGGCGAAATTCAGGAAGGTGTTCGAGAACAAGCTGCGTCGCTGAGCGCGGCGCAGCTTTCCTTTACCAGCGGTTCTTACGGCTGCAGGCGCTCGCGCTTCCAGCTGCCGTCAGGCTGCCGCGCGTAGGCGACGCGGTCATGCAGCCGCGAGCGGCGGCCCTGCCAGAACTCGATCCATTCCGGCACCAGGCGGTAGCCCCCCCAGTGCGCGGGGCGCGGCGGATGCTCGCCGTATTTCGCTTCCGCCTCATGGAACTGCCGCTCCAGCTGTTCGCGGTTTTCGATCGGGCGGCTCTGTTCGGATGCATGCGCGCCGATGCGGCTCTTCAGCGGGCGGATCGCATAGTAGGCATCGCTTTCCTCGCTCGCGACGCGCTCGACGCGGCCTTCGATGCGCACCTGCCGCTCCAGCTCGTGCCAGTGAAAGGTCAGCGCCGCGTGCGGATTCTGCAGCAGCGCGCCGCCCTTGCGGCTCTGGTAGTTCGTGTAGAACGTGAAGCCGCGCTCGTCGAAGTCCTTCAGCAGCACGATGCGCAGCGAGGGCTTGCCGTCAGTGCCGACGGTTGCCAGCCCCATGGCATTCGGCTCGTGCAGCTGCGCTTCGAGCGCCTGGTGGAACCAGGCGCCGAACTGCCGTATCGGGTCGGCGTCGACCTCATGTTCTGAAAGCGTCGCGTGGCTGTAATCGCGGCGCAGGTCGGCGATGGACGGTGTCTTGTGCATGGTCATCGTGGGTTCGTCAGTGAGAAATCTTCAATGCGCGGCGCGCGGCGACGGGGATGCCGCAGGCGATGATCGCGCCCAATCCCCAGAATACGGCAAACAGGCCCAGTGTGGCGCCGGCAGCGCCGAAGGCCAGCGGCAGCGAAACGGCCGACAGGTTGCCAATGCTGGCGCGGATCGCGATCGCCTCGGCACCGCGCCCGGGCGGTGCGCCCATGTGCAGCAGCGCGAGCACGTTCGGCTGTCCGCTGCCCAGCGCGAGGCCGAGCGCGAACGCGGTCCCCGCCATCGCCAGCGGCTGCTGCATGAACGGCAGCAGCGCATAGCAGAGCGCAGCCGCGCCCAGCGCGCCGGTCAGCACCTGCCATTCGTGGAAGCGGCGCACGATGCCGGGCATGGCCAGCCGTACCGCGAAGGTCGCGGCCGAGAATGACGCGAGGATCATGCCGATCGTCGAAGCAGAGAAGCCGAGTTGCGTGCCGCGGATCGGCGTGACAAACGTGAACAGGTCCCATGCGGCCGCCAGCAGGATGCCAACGAAGTACACGCCGCGCAGGTCGCGATCGCGCAGCAGCTGCAACGGGCTGCCGCGTTGATGGGCGCCGCCGGCCGGCTGTATCGGCAGTTCGCGCAGCGCGCGGCCCGAGGCGATCGCGAAGGCCAGCAGCGTGAACGCGCCGCAGGCGCCGAAGGCAGCCGCATGACCGACATGGTCGATCGTGAAGCCCGCGATCAGCGGTCCAAGGAAGGCAGAGATCGAGAAGCCGACCGACAGCTTGCTGAAGCCCGCGGCCTTCTGGTCGGGCGCGGCGAGCGTGCCGACGGCGTGTTGTGCGGCGATGAAGATCGCCATGAAGCCAGTGCCGATCAGGATCGCCGCGACATACAGCGCGGCGATGGCCTTCACCGTTGCGGCGATGGCGACGCCGGCAGACGCAACCACGCAGCCGGCCATCAGCGGCCGGCGCACGCCGCCACGGTCGATCACGCGGCCCATCGGCACCGCGAGCAGCATCGGGAATACGGCAAACAGCGCGATCAGCGTGCCGACAGTGAACTCGGACGCCTGCAGCGACAGCGCATACAGCGACGTGGTCACGCGCGCCGCGCCGAGCGCGACATGCGCGGCGACGGCAACGGCGATCAGCGACAGCAGCGGAGACAGGCGAAACACGTGCGTGACAAGAGTGAAAGACAGGGCATGGTGAAACTGGCCATAGTGCGAGTTTAAGCCGGGTAAGGGCTTTCCGTCCGTTAAAATGCGCGCATGTCCAGCGTACTACCCACAGCCCTCCCGGCGGATGCCGTCGCACCGTCCGACATCGACTTCGAGCGCCGCTTCGGCGGCATTGCGCGCCTGTACGGCCCGTCCGCACTGGCGGCCTTCCGCGCCGCGCGTGTCTGCGTGATTGGCGTCGGCGGCGTCGGTTCATGGGCGGTCGAGGCGCTCGCGCGCACTGCGATCGGCCACATCACAATGGTCGACCTCGACCACCTGGCCGAGTCCAACGTGAACCGCCAGATCCACGCGCTGACCGACACCCTCGGGCAGGCCAAAGTCGTGGCGCTGGCCGACCGCATCGCGCAGATCAATCCGTCTTGCGCTGTCACCTGCATCGAGGAATTCGTCGATGCCGGCAACGTGGCCGCGCTGGTTCCGCCCGGGCGCTACGACTACGTGATCGACGCGATCGACGATGCCCGCGCAAAGACAGCCCTGATCGTCCACTGCCATGCGCACCAGATACCGCTGCTGACGATCGGCAGCGCGGGCGGGCAGACCGATCCGACGCGCATTGCGGTGGCCGATCTCGCCCGTACCGAACAGGAGCCACTGCTCAAGCGCGTGCGCAAGAACCTGCGGCTGCGCCACGGCTTTCCGCGCGGAGCGAAGAACAAGTTCGGCATCGACGCGGTGTATTCGATGGAGCCATTGCGCCAGCCCGAGGTCTGCGCGACGGACGACAATGACGCCGGCGTTGACGGCGATGCCAGTGGCGAGGCCGCCGGCGTCACCGGCCTGAACTGCGCCGGCTATGGTTCGGCAATGGTGGTCACGGCGAGCTTCGGACTGGTCGCCGCAGCGCACGTGCTGCGCAAGATCGCGGCTGCGGCCTGAACCGCTGGCGGGCCGCTCAGGCCAGCACCTTCTCCATGATCGGCGAGTAGATCACGCCGCCTTTCACCTGCACCGACTGGATCAGCATGATCTTGCCCACGCGCCAGGGAATGCCCGGTGCGAAGGGCTCGTTCAGGCTGTTCGCATCGCGCGCGAGCGTCACATGCGGCCTGAATTTTCCTTCCGGCTTGATCTGCACCTGCGCTTCGTTCAACTCGTGCATCAGCGACTGCTGCAGTTGCATCAGCGGCGGCGGCGTTTCCGACGGGCCGGCCCAGGCAATTCGCGGTTTGCTGAAATAGCCGTACTGGTCAATGCCCAGCGTGAAGCTCTGCCCCGGCAGCTTGTCGAGCAGCCTGGCCAGCGCCGGCAACAGCGATTTGGCCTGATTGCCCAGAAACGCCAGCGTCAGGTGCAGGTGTTCCGGACTGACCTTGCGCCCGATCACCGAATCTTGCAGTCGCTTCAGATGGGCTCTCGTGGCTTCGTCCGGCCACAGCGCGTAAAACAGTCTCACGTAGTCGTTCATGCGGTTTTGTTGATTTATAACTTTTCGCAAATTCGGCGGGCAAGAGGCCATGAGGCTTGTGTCTTGCCGTAAAGTTCCTGCGGCGAGACCTTGCGAGTGCCAAGGCCCCCTCCTGCGTTCGGAATGAATTTTCACCGCCAATCGAACTCTTCGGATCCTGAGAAATTGCCTTAAATCAAATTTTCCGAAAATTAATCCGATAAATGGTTAGTATTTGCTTTCAATAAAATGTATATTTTTTGTCATCTAGTTGAAAAAACTGCATGATAATTAGTACGTTTGAACTATTTCGCTTTTTGCCGTAAGGCATAACACTGCTCCCAATGACAAATAAGCAACATTGTCAGGACGTTCGGTAAGCGAGTTTTTAGCGCTGCGTCCGGGCGGGCAACAAGTTCGACAGCCGGTTCTTTCCGGAACTTTCTGTCCTTGCGCGCGGGCTATCCTGCGTAATCATTTCCTCAAGGAGTTTTCAATGAACGCACTGAAACACAAACTGAAAGCATTCCTGGCCGACGAGCAAGGCGCAACGGCGGTCGAATATGGCCTGTTCGTGGCGGCTATCGCCGCGGTCATCGTCGCGATCGTCGTCTCGCTTGGCGGCAACATCAACACCGCGTTCACGAACGTGAACACCGAGCTGCAGAAGGCGAGCGGCGGCGGCGGTGGCGGCACGACCACTACCACCACCA
Organism: uncultured Bifidobacterium sp.; assembly: GCA_964482415.1. GTDB lineage: Bacteria > Pseudomonadota > Gammaproteobacteria > Burkholderiales > Burkholderiaceae_D > Pernthalerella. Next base: position 10,067 of record CAYZXP010000057.1, read on the forward strand.
ACGGCGGTTAATTCCACTCGTGGAACGGAGCGAGGCAAGCCGCAGCCCGGTTTGTCTCGTCATCCGGACGAGCCGGCGCGCTGATGGCAAGGCAAGCGCGCCTGCAATGAGTCGCAAGTCAGCCTGCCGGGAATTCTCAAAAAAATGATCGAGCCCACCCAATTCAGCACAGGCATGGCCGCACTGGTCGTTACCCTGGCCATCGCAGCCTGGAGCGACTGGACAAGCTGGCGCTTGCCGAATCGTCTGTTGGGTGCGAGTGCCGTGGTCGCGCTCTTGCTGGCCGTGGTGATGCCGGTTGGCATTGGCCCTGGCGACTGCCTGCTCGGCGGGCTGGCCGGGCTAGCCCTGTTCATGCCGCACTATCTGTTGCGCGGCATGGCCGCCGGTGACGTGAAATTGCTCGGCGTGGTGGGGATGTACACGGGGCCGGGGATGGTACTGGAGATTGCGCTGGCCACCGCACTGGTCGGCGGTGTCTGGGCCATTGTGCTGCTGGTCCTGCGCAGGAAGGCGCGCTCATCAGAAGCGCAGCAAACAGAATTGCAGTTGGCCGGGTTGCCGCAGCGTGCGGCCGCCGTCCGGCGATATCAGGCCATACCGTACGGCGTAGCGATGGCGATCGGTACTTTGTTTGTGATGATCACTTAGTCGCAGCCCGAAAGCCCATGTGCAGCTGAAGCCAAAAAATTATTCCTGATCTAAATCGCGGGGGCGCAGATGAAGATAAAGACCGGAAGCAGAAGCGACCTGGACGACGAGCCGGGCGAAGCTGACCAAGCACGCGTACCCACCCTTGTTTCTCCTGCAGCGCCCGCGCTTGCGGCCACGTCGCTGCCCGCCCGCACCCCCCGCGCAACGGCGCGCCTGACCTCAGCGGAACCTTAGTTGCGCAGGTGAGCGTCCGAATTCCATCGCGCCAAAAAGAACAATATCAATGTTGTACCAACGAATAAGCGCCGGCGCCAAGCGCCCGGCACACCAGGAGGGGAAATGAAAAACACGCGGGCCTTGATCGTTCTGGCCGTCGCCTTGCTGGCTGGCCTCGGTGCCGTGCTGCTGGCGTTCCGCTGGCTGAGCACTCAGTCTAGCAACAACGTATCGCGCGTGGCGGTGGCCGCCGTCGAGATCAGCCTCGGGCAGCGCATTTCGTCGGACATGGTGAAGCTGGTTGACTGGCCGTCGGACAGCGTGCCGGCCGGATCGGTCAGCGAATCTGGCAAGCTCGATGGCCGCGTGGCACGCACCGGGCTGCAGCGCGGCGAGCCCATCCTAGAGGCCAAGCTGGCGCCCAAGGGAACGCAGGGCGGACTGTCGGCCGTGATTGGTGAAGGCCGCCGTGCGATCACGGTGCGCGTGAATGACGTGATCGGCGTCGCCGGTTTCGCGTTGCCCGGCAATTATGTCGACATCATCGTCAACACCCATCGCGACCGCGAGGCAGGCGCCAACCGGGACCAGGCGATCTCGAAGATCGTGCTCGAGCGGATCATGGTCCTTGCTGTTGCGCAGGAAGTCAGCCGCGACGAAACCAAGCCGCGCGTGGTGAATGCGGTCACGCTTGAAGTCACGCCCGAGCAGGCGGAAAAGATTGACCTTGCGCGCAGCGTCGGCACCTTGTCGCTGGTGTTGCGCAACCAGATCGACCCGAGCGATGTGACGACCGCGGGCGTGACCAAGGAGACCTTGCTGCAGACTGACGCGCAGGCAGCGGCAGCGGCCGCTCCGCAAGTTGCCGCGGCGCCGAAGAAAAATGCCGCGCCGGTGGCCGGCGTGAGGCGGACGGCCCAAAATCGTCCGACGCCTAAACCGCCGGTGGCCCGGCAGGAAAGCAGCGAGGCGCCGATCTGCGTCGGCGTGCTCAACGGTTTGCGCGGTTCGCGCGAGTGCTACTGAAACGCTCCGGAAAATAAAAACACAGGGAAAACGACATGAAGAAGCCGATGGTACCGAGCGGGGTAGAAACGTTTCGGCGGACGTTGCAGCTGTCGGCCGGCGCACTGGCGCTGGCATGCGGCTGGGCGGGCGCGCAGCAGATCGCACCGGCGCAAGGCGGCGAGGGGCGGCAGAACATGATCCCGAACATGAACTGCAATGGCGAAGTGGCCGCTCCGGCCAAGATCGACATCCCGATCGGGAAGTCGACCTTGCTGAAGCTGCCAGAGCCGGCCATCAACCGTTCGCTCGGCAACCCGAACATTGCACAGGCGATGCTGGTGTCGCCGGACACGCTGTACCTGCTTGGCGTATCAGTCGGCACGACCAACATGATCGTGCAGGGCAAGAGCCGCCGCTGCAGCGTGATTGACGTCGCGGTGACGATGGACGCGTCAGGCCTGTCCAACACGCTGCGTGAATTGCTGCCGGACGAGAAGGACATCCGTGTCACCGCTGCCGCCGACAGCCTGGTATTGTCCGGCACCGTGTCGGACGCGATGGCAGTGCAGCGCGCGTTTGAACTGGCGCTGGCCTATGTGCGCCGGCCCGCGGTGATGAGCGCCGCCGCGCAGCAGGAAGGCATGGCAAACACCAGCGGCGGCCAGACGCAGACGCAGGCGTCGACCAGCATCCAGCTGCAGCAGCAGCGCATCGTGAACATGCTGACGGTCGCGTCCGCGCAGCAGGTGATGCTGGAGGTGAAGATTGCCGAGGTATCGAAGACGCTGATCGACAAGCTCGGCGCGCGCCTGAACGGCTCGCTGTCGGGAGGCATGTGGAGCTACCAGTTGCTGAGCAATTTCCTCAGCGGCACGCTGGGTGCGACGGTCAGCGCCACGCGTTCGGCGACGACCGGCCTGACGCTGGAAGCGGAAAAGCGCGACGGCCTGGTCAAGGTGCTGGCCGAACCGAACGTGATGGCCATCAGTGGCCAGGAAGGCAGCTTCCTTGCCGGCGGCAAGATCCTGATCCCTGTCGCACAGGCCTCGTCCAGCGGTGCGCCGCTCGTCACCTTGCAGGAAAAGGATTTCGGTGTCGGACTGAAATTCACGCCGACCGTACTGTCCGGCGGTCGCATCAACCTGCAGGTCGCGCCGGAAGTGTCCGAACTGGCGCGTGACGGCGTTGGCATCAGCGGCACCAACAGCGCCGCGCAGATTTTCCCGCTGATTACCACGCGGCGCGCATCGACCACGGTGCAGCTGGCCGATGGCCAGAGCTTCGCGATCGGCGGGCTGATCAAGAACAACACGACGACCAACATCCGCGCCTTCCCGATCCTTGGCGAGATTCCGATCCTGGGCGCGCTTTTCCGCAGCACCGACTTCCAGACCGACAAGACCGAACTGGTGTTCGTGGTCACGCCAAGGCTGGTCAAGCCGCTGCCGCCCGAGTATCCGCTGCCGACCGACGGCTATCGCGATCCTTCGCGCAGCGACCTTTTCCTGGGTGGCAAGCTTGAAGGCAAGCCGCCGCAGCAGCGCGGCGCAGAACCGGGCAAGGGCGCTTCCGGTTTCGACATGAAATGAACAAGGCAGTGCGCCGCAGCGGCGGCGCGCAGCAGAGGAGAGGCAGATGAACAAGCAGTTTTTTCTGGCAGTGAATGCGATCGCCGCAGCCGCAGTGCTGGCCAGCGGCTGCGCGTCGACGTCGCCGCGATTTGACAGCCATTTCGGCGAGAGCGTGCGCACGGTCACGGCACAGCAGGTCCTGAACCCCGAGGCTGGGACGAAGCCGGTACCGGATGCAATCGAAGGCACGGTCGCACGCCAGACCATTAGTGGCTATCGGTCGTCATTCCGGGATCCGCAGGCGACGCAGAACGCGTTCACCATCGGCCTCGGCGGCAACAGCAGCGGCGGCGGCGGCAGCCGCTGACCAGGGCAGACGGCCATGAGCACGCAAGCCCTGTTCAATCGCGCAAGGCGCCCGCTGCAACGGCGCCAGCATGGCGTGGTCGCCGTCGTGGTCGCGATGACGATCGTCGCGATGATTGGCATGGTCGGTCTCGCGATCGACCTCGGGCAGATGTTCGTCGCGAAGACGGAGTTGCAGAACGCTGCCGACGGCTGTGCGCTCGCTGCTGTTCGAGACATGGAAAGCGGGCTGCCACTGGCACGCTCCGAAGCGGCGGGGCGCACGGTCGCCGACCTGCACAGGGTAGGTTTTCAGGGGCATGCCGTAGGCGGCACCAACTCGCCGGTAACCATCACCTATGCTCAGACGGCCGCCGGTCCGTTCGGCTCTGGCGCCGGACTCACTGGCGCGGCGGCCAATGCGATGAAATATGTGCGTTGCGAAATAACGCATACGGGGATCCGGACGTTTTTCATCCAGGTGTTGAATGTGCTGCCGGGTGTGAACATCGGCGACCAGTCGGTGACTGCCTCTGCCGTCGCTGCACTTTTACCATCGCAAGCTACCTGTGCATTGCCGATTGCGCTTTGTTCTCAAGCGGTGAGCACCAAGTCGCCCGGAGATTGGCTCGAGGGTGTGTTGGACAATTCACTCACACCAAATTCAGATTTTCACTGGCTCGACCTGACTTCGACTGGCGGTGGTGCGAACGAAATATCAGAGCAACTGCTTGGCGATGGCGCGTGCGACCTGCCTGCGCTCGGCACACAGGTCGGCAAGCCCGGCAACATGCCTTCGCTGAGTGCGGCCTTCAATAGCCGCTTCGGCATTTATTTCGGTGCGATCAAGCCAGATGACGCCGCGCCGGACCGGAGCGGCTATTCGTATACTCTGAACACATGGCCGGCTGCGACCAATGCTTACTCTGGCGATTTCGTTGGACGCCGTGACCAGAACGAAATTTATCAGGGTGTTGATGTGGCGGGGATCAACGTCAGCGGTACTAGCCAGTCTTCGAATTATCTGAAAGAGAAAGGGCGCCAGCGTCGCGTGGTGCCGGTTCCCGTGGTGGACTGCCTTGCACTCCAAGGACCATCGCATAAAGCGCCGATTACGGCGTGGGCTTGCGTGTTCTTGCTACACCCGATGCCCAACACTTCAAATGGCGGCGGAAGCAACAAGGCCGACGCCAGTCCGTTTTCCAGGGTGCTGGCGAATGCTTTCGCCGCCGCGTTCAACAGGGCGTTTCCCAGCGCGTATGCACAGAGCGACCACGCCAGCAGCGGCGGTGGTACAACCACCACTACAACGACGACCACCAGTGGTGGTACTTCAACGACAACGACAAGCGGCGGAACTACGACTAGTGGCGGTGCAGTCACGCCGAAAAAATGTGAAATGGGCAGTGACGGCCAGCCGCGGCTCTGTGTCGAATATCTGGGCAATGCCACCAGTCCGGACAGCGAGTGCGCGTCAAATGGGCTTCCCGGTGATCCCACCGCAAATACGCCCAAAGTCCCGACTCTGGTGAAGTGAGCGATCCGTATGTCAAATCTCCGAAAATGTTCAAACTCCAGATCGGCGCGACGACAACGAGGCGTGGCCGCGGTTGAATTCGCGCTTGTGCTGTTGCCGATGCTACTGATCGCGTTTGGTGCAGCGGAATACGGCCGTGCGGTCTATCAGTACAACACGCTGGTCAAGTCAGTACGTACCGCAGTGCGGATGTTGTCGCAAGTCGATCCAGGGCAGGCTGGCTATCGGTCACCTTTGACGAACCAAACCACTACCCAAGTCCAGAGGGCGAAATGTTTTGCGGCCTACGGCAACGACACCTGCGATGGACCGGCGCTGGCGCCTTCGTTGACGGATGCGAATGTGCATGTGTGCGATCGAAGCAATTGGTCTGAGTGCCCGGGTGCCGCGGCGACGACATACGGCAATGTGGATACTGGAGATGGCACGATCGATCTGGTGACCGTGCGCATCACTGGCTATGCCTATCCGTTCATCGGTTTACCCCTCGTGACGAATTCGCCGACCATGACATTCAGTGACATCGAAGCGGTGATGAGGCAAAAAGGATGAAAAAAACCCGTTTCAGGCATCCGATTCGCCAGCGCGGCGCCGCTGCGGTCGAGTTTGCGCTGGTCGCATCGGTCGGCGGTTTTGTCGTGCTGCTGTTCGGCGCGATCGAGATGGCTCGTGTGTTGTACTACATGAATGCGGCAAACGAAGCGACTGAACTCGGTGCACGGATGGCGGTCGTTTGTGATTACAACTCAGACCTGATCAGAACGCGCATGCAGCAAGTTTTCCCGGCGCTACAGGATGACAATATCCTGATCGAGTATTTTCCGGCAAGTTGCAGAACCAATGTTGATACTGCGCGCGCCGAATGCGATTCGGTGAAAGTATCGATCGCGCCGGGCATGCGCGTAGAGACCGTAATTCCTTTCGTCGATTTTGGCTTCAACATGCCGCCGTTCGCCACGATCAAATCGCGCGAAGCGATGAATTCAGCAGAATGCACATGAAACCCCTCAGAACAATTCCTCCAAT
>CAYZXP010000058.1:0-5998 GCA_964482415.1 uncultured Bifidobacterium sp.
GAGGGAATCATGGCAAACATCCAGAAGTCAACCGACTCGTCGAGCCTGGCGGAAGTCATCGACCGCATCCTAGAAAAGGGCATCGTGGTCGACGCCTGGGCGAGGGTGTCGCTGGTGGGCATCGAGCTGCTCGCGATCGAGGCGCGTGTGGTCATCGCGTCGGTGCAGACCTACCTCACGTATGCGGAAGCGATAGGTCTCACGCACAACGCGGCCGTTCCCGCCTGATCGGCGGCGCGCCTGCCTGCCGACGCACAGGCGCGCTGCTGAAGCTTTCGCATCGGCTCATGGAGGACGCCATGGATGGCGCAGACAGCCTTTCCCTGTTCACGCTCGAAAAGCGACCCGATTTTGTCGAGACAGGCTTTATCCGGGACATCGTGGAGCGCTCGCTGATGTATTTGCGCGCCGGCTATCCGGTGCATTTCAGCGGACCGCCGGGCGCGGGCAAGACGGCGCTGGCCATGCATGTGGCCGCGCAGCTGCAGCAGGAGGTCGTGCTGATCCATGGTGACGACGGCTTCGGCAGCGCGGACCTGGTCGGCGACAGCAGTGCCTATCGCTGCACCGAAGTGCTCGACAATTACGTGCATTCGGTGGTGAAGAAAGAAACGCGACTGGTCCGCCATTGGGTCGACAACCGCGTGACCTGGGCCTGCCGGCACGGGTACACGCTGATTTACGACGAGTTCACGCGCTCGCGTCCCGAAACCAATAATGTGCTGCTGCCGGTGCTCGAGGAAAGGCTGCTTGCCTTGCCCGGTGCGCCGCAGTCGGAGCGTTACCTGCCGGTGCATCCGAATTTTGCGGCCATCTTCACCAGTAATCCTGAAGAGTATGCGGGAGTGCATCGAAGCCAGGATGCGCTGACCGATCGCATGATCACCGTGCAGCTTGACCATCATGATGCAGAGACTGAAATCGCCATCACGCAAGCGAAGTCCGGCATCGGCGAACGCGAGGCGCGCGCCCTCGTGCGGATGGTGCGCGAGTTTCGCGCCTTGTTTGGCGGTGCGCGGCCGACGATACGCGCGTGCATCATGCTTGCACGGCTGGTCGTCATGCGCGGTGGTGAGGTCGATGCCGGCGATCCGATGTTCCGCAAGATCTGCCGTGACGTGGTCAATATCGATCTGGCCCGCGGCCGGCAGGCGCTGCGCGCTTGCGGGCAGGACGGCATTGATCGTGTGATCGATACCTGCTGCACGGATGACGCGCAGGAAGAGCAAAGTGTCGGCGATGGCGTCGATACGGTCAGTGCGCCGCCGCTCCGGCAGGCTGCTGCCCGATCAGGCATGGAGGCGGCAGCATGAGCGTCATCGCCGGACGGACAGCGATCCGCACACAGTCCGGCGTCATCGACGCCCGCCGCAGCCGCTCGCCACAGGGCGCGCTGCTCGAGATGGCCGCGCTCGAGATGGAGCGGCAGCGCTTGCTGGCGGAATCGGCCCGGATGCAGCGACGCGGTGAACAGATCGTGCAGAGAGTCGACGAGATCGTGCGGCGGCAGCGGCGGCTGCAGCGCTTCGTGGACTTCGGCGGTTCGGAGGTCGGCACAGCCGAGCCCCTGGCGTCGCCGCTGCCCGCGGCACCGGCACGCACGACATCGACGCACCGCAGTCGCAAGCTCGGCTACTAGCGATGAAACACGACAGCGACGATACCGGCACGGCGGCAATTTATCGCTATCTGTATGCGATCGTGCCGCGCGGCTTGTTGCTGCCCGCCGGTCTCTGCGGGCTCGATGGACAGCCGGTCACGCTGATCGACTGCGCCGGGGCAGCGGCTGCCGTCAGCGCGAGTGCGCGCCTGCAACTCCGCCCCGAGCGTGCGCACCTCGCCGCGCATCAGTCCGTCGTCAATGCGCTGATGTCGGTGGCGACCGTGTTGCCGGTTGCATTCGGCACGATTGCTCAATCCGACGATGAACTGCAGCAGTACATCGCCGACAGCGCCGAGCCGATCGCGCAACAGCTGGCGCACGTGCACGGCAGCGCTGAGTTCGGCTTGCGCGTACAGCTGAACGTGCCGGACGTGTTCGGCTATCTGGCCGAGATGCTGCCCGAGTTACGCGCACAGCGCGATGCGGCCTTCGGCAACGGTCGGTCGCCCGGGCATCACGAGCGTATCGCACTGGGCATGCAGGTCGAACGCGCGCTCGCGCTGTTGCGCGAGCGTCATGCGGCGCAATTGCTGCCGGCGCTGACGACCGTTTGCATCGATATCTGCCGTAATCCGCCACGTGCGACAGGCGAGCTGTTGAACCTTGCCTGCCTGGTGCGCCGCCACGACCAGCAGGCGTTCGACGATGAACTGTCAAGGGCGGCGTCCGGGTTCGACGATGACGTCACGTTCGAAATCAGCGGGCCGTGGGCGCCGCATCATTTCTGCAGCATCCGGTTCGTGTCGGGGGACAGCGATGTTCGTGATTGACCAGCTGCTGCTGGCACCGCTGCGCGGGCTGATGTGGATCTTTCGCGAGGTGCAGGAAGCGGCCGACGAAGACAGGAAGCAGCAACGGGGACGGCTGATGCAATCGCTGGCATCACTGCACCGGCAACTCGAGTGCGGTGAGATTGACGACAACGCCTTTGCCGCCGGCGAACAGCAGTTGCTCGCGCAGCTGGACGCGCTGGAACATGACAAGCCGGCGAGCGAGTGAACGAATGATGACCATGGGAGGTGATATGTCCGCTCCGATCATGCCCGTTCCGGGCGATGCCGATCCGGCCGGTGCGCCGTGCAGTGTGCCGCAAGGCTGGCCGTCGCCCGATTGCCAGATACTGGATCAGCTGTTGGCGCTGGCAGCACGCTACCTGCAGGCTGGCCTGCGGCGGCAGGCGATGGACATCTGGTGGTCGCTGATCAGCCGGCATGCGCACACGACGCAGGCGCGCAGCGCACGTGAATCGCTGATGCAGCTGGCATTGCTGTATGAAAGCGACGGGATGAACCTGGCTGCGCGCGAAATTTTCGAGCAGCTGCTCACGCTGGAATTTGGAGGCGATCATGGCGGGCGCTGAATCATGGAACGAACGACCGTCGCTGTGCGAAGTGCTGGATCGTGTTCTGCACAAAGGCGTTGTCGCGGCCGGCGAGGTCGTCATTTCGCTGGCCGATATCGAGCTGGTCTGGATCAGCCTGCACCTGAGCGTGGCCTCGGTCGATACCGCGCGGCAGCTGAAGCTGACGCTGGCACCGGCGGCGTCCTCGTTGCTGCCACCGGCGCCATCGGCTGACAGGCCATGAGCGCCGCACAGGGCGGCGCGCCACGGCTGGCGCTCGATCCGGACGACATGCGCCGCGGGGTCGGACGGCTCGTGCTGGCCCTGCTGGAAATGCTGCGGCAATTGCTCGAGCGGCAGGCGTTGCGACGGGTCGACGGCGGCAGCCTGAGCGACGCCGAGGTTGAGCGGCTCGGGCTGGCGCTGCTGCGGCTGGGCGAGGAGATGGACTGGCTGCGGCAGCAGTTCGGCCTGACCGACGATGAAGTCCGGCTGGATCTCGGTCCGCTCGGAAAACTGTTCTGAGGGACGCCATGGATACGCAAGGCAGGTCGGTCATCCATTCGAGCAATGCGTCATCGCTGGTCGATGTGCTCGAGCGCATCCTCGACAAGGGACTCGTGGTCGCCGGCGACATCACGCTGAAGATCGTCGACATCGAACTGCTGACGATACAGATACGGCTGCTGGTCTGCTCGGTCGACAAGGCGCGCGAGATGGGCATGAACTGGTGGATGACGAATGCTTATGCCGGCACGCCGCCGGCGCTTCCCGCGCAGGGTGCTGCGGCGCTGGAGCTTCCGGCGAATGCGGGCGCGGCTGCCGAGGTCGGCGAGCTGGCCGCGCGCGTCAGCGCATTGGAAGGGGCGCTGGAGCGTGCGCTGGCGGCAGTGCCCGGCGCTGCCGGAGAGGCGCCGTGAGCGCGCTCTACCTGTATGGTTTTGCTGGTGCAGAAGCCCGCGCCTGTGTGCGGCAATTGGCAGGGCGTGCCGGACTGTCGATGGACGAACGGCACCCTGTCGAGACGGTCGGTGCCGGCCGCGTGCTGGCGCTGACTTGCGAGGTCGACGCCGACGAATACCGCAGCGAGGACCGACAGCCCGACGGCTGGCTGGCCGAGCGCGCGTGCCGGCATGCGGCGCTGCTGTCCGAGCTGCTTGCGGGCACGTCCGTGCTGCCCGTGAAATTCGGCGCGCTGTTCAGCTCGCTGCAGCAATTGATGGCGACCCTCGCAGCGCATGAACCTGCGCTGGCTGCAGCGCTCGACCGGCTGCGCGGCCACGCAGAGTGGGGCGTGAAAGCCTATGTCGATGAACCGGCCGCGCTGTCGGCGCTCGGCGAGCGCGATCCCAACCTGCGCGCGCGACGGGCAGCCTTGCCCTCGCATCCCGGCGCGCGCTACCTGCATGCGCGGCAGCTGGAAGTGCAACTGGCGTCCGCGCTGCGTGCGCAGGTGGCGGAGCGATCGCGGCTGCTGACGGCGTTGATGGCGGCCATCCCGGCAGAGCTGATGGATTTGCCGCTGGGGCCGGTGCCAGCAGGCGACGGTGTGCAGATGGTGTTCCACGCAGGCGTGCTGCTGCCGCTGGCCCGGCGTCCGTCGCTGTTCGACGCTTTGGAGGCGCCGGCACGCCAATGGGTTGCCGATGGCTGGCGCGTCGAACTTACCGGGCCATGGCCTGCCTATCATTTCGGTCCGGCGATGATCGGCGACGCCCTCGTCGGGTGCGACGGACGCTGAAGCTTGCCACTCCAAGCCCGCATGCCTGTCGCACACCGCGCAGCGCACGCGCAACCGCGGTCAGGCTGGCTGCGGCGGCGTCGTTTTACTCGCGGCAGCGATGCGCCACAGCAGCCAGCCGCCGAGCGCGAAGGCAAACTGGCCGGAGGCCAGCGCCAGCACCGAGCGGTCGAGCAGCGGTGACACCAGTCCGGCCACCAGCGCGGAGAGCATCGTCATCGTGAACGACTGGCAGGAAGCGACCGTACCGCGAATCTGCGGGAACAGGTCGAGCACGCGTAACGTCAGCGCCGGTGCGACCATCGACATACCGAGCGTGTAGAGGAACAGCGGTGCGACGGTCCACGGCAACGCCGGCTGCCACAGCAAGTGATAGCCGACGTTCATCATGCCTGACACGAGCAGCAAGGCGAAGCCGATCTTCACCTGCCGGTCGGCGCCGCCTCGTCCGGCCATCCGGTTCGCTGCAAGCGCGCCGAGGAAGATGCCTGCCACCGAAGGCACGAACAGCCAGCCGAACTGGTTCGGGCCCAGCCCGAGGTGCTTCGTGACCAGTGCCGGCGCCGATGACACGTACAGGAACAAGCCGGAAAAATTGAAGGCCAGCGCGCCGGCCTTCAGCTGAAAGCGCGTCGACAGGAAAATCATCCGGTAATTCCGCCACAGCGACGCCGGATGAAAAGGCTGTCGCCGTTCCGGCAGCAGCGACTCCGGCAAATGGCGCCAGCACAGCGCGATCAGCAGCAGCGCAAACAGGAACAGCAGCAGGAAGATTGTGCGCCAGTCCGACAGCGTGACGATCCAGCCGCCGATCACCGGTGCGATGGCCGGCGAGATCGAGAAGATCATCGTCACCAGTGACAGCATTTTTTCGGCCTCGGTGCCGGAGTACAGGTCGCGCGTGATGGCCCGGCCGATCACAACGCCGGCGCCGGCCGACACACCCTGCAGCATGCGGAAGGCCCACAGGTAACCGACACTGGCTGCGGCCGCGCAGCCGAGGGAAGCGGCCGCATAGACCGCCAGCGAGCCGATGATGATGCTGCGCCGGCCGAACGCATCCGACAGCGCGCCGTGCCACAGGATCATTACCGCAAACGCCGCCATATAGGCGGTCAGGGTCTGCTGCACCTCGATCGCGCTGGCGTCGAGCGAACTTGCGATCGCGCCGAAGGCCGGCAGGTAGGTGTCGACCGAAAAGGGGCCGAGCATCGACAGCGCCGCCAGCAGCAGCGCCAGCCGTCCTGACGAC
>CAYZXP010000058.1:6098-7445 GCA_964482415.1 uncultured Bifidobacterium sp.
CTCGGTGGTGAAGCGCACCACTGCGGCCACCGGGCCGAAGGTCTCTTCGCGCATCACCTTCATGTCGTGGCTGACATTCGACAGCACGGTCGGTTGATAGAACAGCCCGCCGAGCGCATGTGCGCCGCCGCCGGCCTCAAGCTTCGCGCCTTTCGCGAGCGCGTCGCCGACATGCTCGTCGACCTTCGCGACCGCCTGGCTGTCGATCAGCGGGCCTTGCTGCACACCGGGCTCGAAGCCGTTGCCGACCCGGATCGCGGCGGCGCCGTCGGCCAGCTTGCGCACGAACGCGTCATAGACCTTGTCCTGCACGTAGAAGCGGTTCGTGCAGACGCAGGTCTGTCCGGCATTGCGGTACTTTGACGCCAGCGCGCCTTCAATGGCCGCATCGATGTCGGCGTCGTCGAACACGATGAAGGGCGCGTGGCCGCCGAGTTCGAGCGCCAGCTTCTTGATCGTCGGCGCGCTCTGCGCCATCAGCAGGCGGCCCACCGGCGTCGAGCCGGTGAACGACAGATGCCGGACGACCGGGCTGGCGCACAGCACCTTGCCGATCTCGACCGAGCGCTCGCTGTCGGCGGTCAACACATTGATCACGCCGTCCGGCATGCCGGCGCGCTGCGCCAGTTCGGCCAGCGCCAGCGCCGACAGCGGCGTCTGTTCGGCCGGCTTGATCACGATGGTGCAGCCGGCGGCCAATGCCGGCGCGATCTTGCGCGTGATCATCGCGATCGGGAAATTCCACGGCGTGATCGCCGCGCAGACACCGATCGGCTGCTTCAGCGTCATCAGCCGGCGGTCGGCGGTCGGTGATGCCAGCACATCGCCATTCACGCGCTTGGCTTCTTCCGCAAACCATTCGACAAAGCTGGCGCCATACAGCACCTCGCCGCGCGCTTCCGGTACAGGCTTGCCCTGCTCGGCGGTCATCAGCCGTGCGAGGTCATCGGCATTAGCAACAATCAGGTCAAACCATCGCCGCAGGATGACGGCACGCTCCTTGCCGGACTTTGCCGCCCAGCCCGGAAACGCACGCTGTGCGGCAGCGATCGCCTGGCCGGCCGCTGCGGCGTCCTGATTCGGTACGGAAGCGATCACGACGCCATCGGCCGGGTTGGTCACGTCGAAGCGCGTGTCCGCATCCACCCAGTTGCCGTTCAGGAAGGAATGGTCGCGAAGCAGGCCGGGATCGGACAGCGCGGGCAAGCCGGAAACGGTGTGCGGCATGGTGAGCACCTGAGGAGTGACAAGGAAAAGAGAAGGATAACGCACCTGTCCGCTTTGCCTGCGGCGCCGCCCGAAAGACAGGCGCTAATTGCGCGCGGCAGATCGATCGGTAGACCGATC
>CAYZXP010000058.1:7545-10833 GCA_964482415.1 uncultured Bifidobacterium sp.
CGATCGGTAGACCGATCACTAGATTAAGAGAACTGAACGTTGCACAAAGTCACTAACAGCTTGCCGCGCCGGGTTGCCGGGCGATTGTTTTTCGGCAAGGCGGCCGGTACTTCCTTTTCTTTCCTGGTGAGGCGAGCATGAGCAAATCCAATCCCGTCAATGCACTGATGCGAGCCTTGTCGCCGAGGACGACGGCCGAGAGAACGACGGCCGTCGTGACGACCGAGTCGAAGAGCGATTCGACGACGAGGCGAACTGCCGGAAACCAGACCGCCCCCGACAAAGCCCCCAAAATGAAGGCGCGCCAGCCGACGACGCAGGCGATACCGCTCGCGGAGCGCGACGGTCACGGGTTGAAGCATCATGCGGAGCTCGCGGATGATCCCGGTGACGACCAGGAGGCGGCCGCATCGCTCGCCCGTTGGGAAGAGCGCTTCGACGCCGAGGTGCGCCAGTACACCGAGCGCAGTGCACGGCAACAGAAAGCGCAGAAGGCCCGTGCGCAAGGCCCGTCGATCGATATTCCGGAAGGTGCCGACTGCATCGTCGCCGGACAGACCGCGCCCGAGCCCGAGCCGGCATCCGAACCCAGATTGCAGAAGCGCGGCCGCAGCGCTACCGTCCGGGACGTGTTGCGCGACGGGATGCAACGCATTTCCCGGATGTCGATGACTCAGGAGAACATGGCGGGACTGACGCTCGGTGACCTCGCACGCTCGCGCTGGGTGACGTCTCATTCCGCCGGCACCGAAGGAGGCGCGCACCCGCTGCTGGACAAATTGCCGGCGAAGTACCGGCGGGCGCTGTCGCTCGAATACATTGACTTCCAGCGCAACAAGCGAAACGAAGGAGTGACCGGCAAGGAAAGGGACGACAAGCTGAAAGAGGCCATCGCGAAGAAATTCCTGGCCATGGCCTTGCTGGGACCCGACAGCGAATTCGATGCGTCGAAGATCGGTTCGTGGTCGGCGATCAACCGCTACCTGTCGAAGCATTTCGGCCTGCAGATCGAGCAGGAGCCGACATCGGCCCGCAATGAATCAAGTTCGGCCCGGTCCCGGCGCGTCGCCAGTGATTTCCGCGATCAGCTGGCCAGCGACGCGGAGCAGCGCTCACGCCACTATCAGATGGCGTGGTCGATTGATCTCACCAACAAGGAGAGCCATCCCTTCGTCAGCAAGGTCTTTGCCGGCACCATCGAGGACACCCGCAAGCAGGAGACCGTATCGACCCGGCCGGGCCAGCGGACCGATGTGACCGCGACCTTCCAGCGGGACTTCAAGATGTCGGTCTACGAATTCGAGCGGTCCGACGGATCGGTCGGAAAATTTGATTCGATTGACGAATTCGTCGCCTTTGTCGGTGACCCGCTGAAATCGGGGCTGCCGTCACTGGTCAGCCATTATGCGTGCCAGAACCTCGGCATGTTCGTCAAAAACCTGCTGTTCACGAAGACCGATGACAAGGGCAATCCCGAATCCGTCCTCGGCCTGTACGATGGCACGCCGGTGGTGATCAGTACGTCGCCGAAGGCAAGCTACCGGCTGAAAAAGGCCGCCGACGGTACGGTCACCCTCAGCTACCGGTCCGAGGTCGACACGACCGGTGCAGGGGCGCAGGGGAAGAACACCGCGCGCTTGCTGTCAGTTGGCCCCGATGGCATCCAAACCCGAAGCGTGCTGATCGAAGACGCGCAGGCGACCACGACGGTCGACATCGTTTTCCACCCCGACGGCACGGCCCGGATGGGCCGGCTGGATTTCACCGCACAGGGATGGAACCAGCTCAGCTAGCGGGCTTCAGGCGGGGCGACGGTTCGACCCCGCCACCATGTCGAAGCGGAACAACCTGCATTCGATCGCGCCGTTGAAGAACGGCGTTTTTTTTGCTTCCTTCAGCCGCAGCATGCGCGGCAGGGTCAGGTCAGCGGTGAACAGGCAGACGGTCCAGCCGGCGAAACGGCTTTTGAGCGTGCTGCCGAATGCGCTGAAGAAGGCCATCGCAAGCTCGTCCGGTTCCTGCGAGCGGTCGCCGCGCACGCCGATGCGCTCGCCATACGGCGGGTTGGCGATCAGCAGGCCGGGGATGCCGGTCGGCGGCTTCACTTCCTGCGCATCGATCTGCTTCAGCGGTATGTCGAAGCTGATGCCGGCGCGCTGCAGGTTGTTGCGCGCCATGACCAGCATGTCGCCGGAAATGTCGCTGCCGAAGATCGTCGGCTTGCCCGGCAGCGGTGCCGGTTTCACGGCGGCGCGAATCGCGTCCCAGTCGGCTTGCCGGAAATTCTTGAATTTCTCGAATGCGAATGCGCGGTTCAGGCCCGGCGGTATGCCGGCCAGCATCTGCGCGGCTTCGACCAGCAGCGTGCCCGAGCCGCACATCGGGTCCAGCAGCGGCGTGCCCGGCTTCCAGCCGGCAGTGCGCAGCAGGCCGGCGGCGAGGTTCTCGCGCAGCGGCGCGTCGCCGGTCTCCATGCGCCAGCCGCGCTTGAACAGGCCTTCGCCGGAGGTGTCGAGATAGATCGTGACGGTGCGCGCATCGAGGAAGCCCCAGATGCGCATGTCCGGCGTGCGCGTGTTCACCGACGGGCGCTTGCCGGTGCGGTCGCGGAAACGGTCGCACAGGCCGTCCTTGATCTTCAGCGTGACGAATTCGAGGCTCTTCAGCGGCGACTTGATCGCATTCACGTCGACGCGGATCGTGTGCTCGAGGTCGAACCAGTTCTCCCAGATCGCCGCAAGCGAGAGATCGTAGATGTCGTTTTCGTTCACATAGCCGCCGTGCGCAATGCGCAGCAGCACGCGCGAGGCGATGCGCGAATGCAGGTTCAGCAGCATCGCATCGGTCATCCGGCCCGAGCAGTGCACGCCGCCGGGCACGGTGTTGTGCACCTTCAGCGTGCTGCTCATCGCGGCGATCTCGGCGAGCTCTTCGGCCAGCGCAGTCTCAAGGCCGCGGGGGCAGGGGCAGAAGTAGGAGTAAGAGAGGGTAGTCATCGGTTGCCTTTTGTCCGTTAGGGCCGCACTGCGGTCAGTGCGGCGGGGTTGTGTTGCTGGTTAAGCCGGTTGACGCTTCAAAGGGAGTCGGCTTCGATATTGTCCCGGCAGAGGCCGGGAGAACAATTGGCGAGCTGACCGCCCCCACAACGTCATCCCGGCGCAGGCCCGGATCCATCGTCGCTGAACCCATGGCGCCATTCATCGGGATGCCACCCTGGGTCCCAGCCTCCGCTGGGACGACGATATTGAAGCCGGCGACCTTCGAGGCGTCATTCCGGCACAGGCCGAA
>CAYZXP010000058.1:10933-16158 GCA_964482415.1 uncultured Bifidobacterium sp.
AGGCCGAAATCCAGTGGCTTTGTACGTCAGGCGCCTGTGTCCATCAAGCTTGCAGTGCCTGCTCGACAAACTCCAGCCGATCCTGTCCCCAGAAGCCTTCACCATCAACGCGGTACCACGGCACGCCAAACACGTTCGCCGCGATGGCGTCTTCCGTATTGCGCGCATAGTCGGCAGCGACCGCTTCGCCTTCGGCCAGCTTCAGCAGCGCCGCACCGTCGAGGCCAATGCCATTCGCAACGGCTGCCAGCGTGTCGGCATCGGCAATGTTCTTCTCTTCAGCCCAGCAGGCGCGGCCCAGCGCGCCGAGCAATTCAAGCGCCTTGTCCGTGCCGGCCGCATGCTGCGCGGCGATGATCAGCTTCGCGCCCGGTTCGCCGGACACCGGGAAGAACTTCGGATGCAGCGTCAGCGGCATGCCGAGGTGCTTGCTCCAGCGCGTCAGTTCGGCCAGACGGTAGGCTTGTCGCTGCGGCGGGCGCTGGCTCACCGGCACGCCACCGGTTGCGGCAAATACCTTGTTCACGTCGCACGGCTTGAGCAGCACCTGCGCATTCTGTTTTTTCGCGATCGCGACAAAGCGCGCATGGCCGAGGTAGGTCCACGGCGATTGCGGTGCGATGAAATAGTCGACGGTCTTGCCCATCGGGGTCTCCTGTTATGGTTTTAAAAGGGTTTGACGACGACCAGAATCACTGCGGCGAACATCGCCACCACCGGCATCTCGTTGAACCAGCGGTACCAGACGTGCGAACGGACGTTTTCGCCGCGCTCGAATTTCTTCAGCAGCGCCTTGCACATGTGGTGATAGCCGATCAGCAGCAGCACGATGGCCAGCTTCGCATGCATCCAGCCATTGCCTTTGCCCATGCCCACGCCGTAGCCCAGCCACAGCACCAGGCCGAGCGCCAGCGCCGGGATCATCAGGATCGTCATGAATCGGTACAGCTTGCGCGCCATCGTCAGCAGCCGCGCAGTGGCCGCCGGCTCCGTCTCCATCGCCAGGTTCACGAAGATGCGCGGCAGGTAGAACAGGCCGGCGAACCAGGAAGCGATGAAGACGATGTGCAGCGCCTTGATCCACGGGTAGGCCATCCGTCAGGCCCTCACTTCGCCGTGGCCCAGCACGACATATTTCAGCGAGGTCAGGCCTTCGAGGCCGACCGGGCCGCGCGCGTGCAGCTTGTCGTTCGAGATGCCGATCTCGGCGCCGAGGCCGTACTCGAAGCCGTCGGCAAAGCGCGTGGATGCATTCACCATCACCGACGCCGAATCCACCTCGCGCAGGAAGCGCATCGCGCGCGAATAGTCTTCGGTGACGATCGAATCGGTGTGCTGCGACGACCAGGTGTTGATGTGCTCGATCGCCTCGTCGAGGCCGGACACGACCTTCACCGCGAGGATCGCGTCGAGGTATTCGGTGGCCCAGTCTTCCCCGGTGGCCGGCGTCAGCTTCGGATAGCCGGCGAGGATCTGCAGCGCTTCCGGATCGGCGCGCAGTTCGACCTCTTTTTCCGCATACAGTTTCGCCAGCTGCGGCAGTACCGTCGGTGCAATGCCGCGCGCGACCAGCAGGGTCTCCATCGTGTTGCAGGTGCCGTAGCGGTGGCACTTTGCATTGAACGCGACCGGCAGCGCCTTCGCGAGGTCGGCGCTGTCGTCGATGTACACATGGCAGATGCCATCGAGGTGCTTGATCATCGGCACCTTGGATTCCTTCATCAGGCGCTCGATCAGGCCCTTGCCGCCGCGCGGCACGATCACGTCGACGAATTCCGGCATCGTGATCAGCGCGCCGACCGCAGCGCGGTCGGTGGTCTCGACGATCTGCACCGCCTCGGCCGGCAGGCCGGCGCCCTGCAGGCCTTCCTTCACCAGCTTCGCGAGCGCCTGGTTGCAGTGGATCGCTTCGGAGCCCCCGCGCAGAATGGTCGCGTTGCCGCTCTTGATGCACAAGCCGGCGGCGTCAACGGTCACGTTCGGACGCGCCTCGTAAATGATGCCGATCACGCCCAGCGGCACGCGCATCTGGCCGACCTGGATGCCGGTCGGGCGATACTTCATGTTGCTGATCTCGCCGATCGGGTCCGGCAGCGACGCGATCTGCTCAAGGCCTTCGGCCATGGTCGCGATCGCCTTTTCCGACAGAGTCAGCCGGTCGACCATCGCCGGCGCGAGGCCGTTCGCGCGTGCCGCATCGAGGTCTTTCTGGTTTGCCGCGGTCAGCAGCGCCGCATCGCGGCGGATGCCGGCGGCGATCAGCTGCAGCGCACGGTTCTTCGCCGCGGTGTCGGCCTTGGCCATCGCGCGCGATGCCTTGCGCGCGGCGATGCCGATGTCGGTCATGTATTTCTGAATGTCCATCGCATTGTTTCCTTTACTTATTTCCTTGCCACCGCCAGCGCAAGCTGCAGCAGCGCATCCCAGGCGTCGCCGGCGAAATCCTTCGCGCGCAGCCCCTTGATCATGCGGTCGACCTGCGCCGCCTTGGCCAGCGCGTCTTCCAGCGTGGCCAGCTTCACGCGCGCCAGCGCCGGCGCCATCAGCCGCTCGCGCGGCCCCCAGATCCGATATTCCTTCAGCATCGCCGCCAGCGGGCGGCCGTCGGCCGTGCCCAGCTTCAGCTTCAGCAGCGTGCGTATCTCTTCGGCGATGGCCCACAGCACCAGCGGCGGTGCTTCGCCTTCACCCTTCAGGCCGTCGAGCATGCGCGCCACGCGGCCGACGTCGCCCGACAGCATCGCCTCCGACAGCTTGAACACGTCGTAGCGTGCGACGTTCAGCACCGCATCCTGCACCTGCTCGAACGACAGCCGGCCTTCAGGATACAGCAGCCCCAGCTTGCGGATTTCCTGGTGCGCGGCCAGCAGGTTGCCCTCGACGCGCTCGACCATGAACTCCAGCGCGGCGCGGTCGGCGCTCTGTCCCTGCGTGACCAGCCGGCGGCCGATCCAGTCGGCCAGCTGGTGCCGCTCGACGTTCGGAATCTCGATGTAGACCGCATGCCGCTGCAACGCGCCGACCCACGCGCTCTTTTGCGTGGCCCAGTCCAGCTTGGGCAGCGTGATCAGGGTCAGCGTGTCGCCCGCCTCGGGCGACGCCGCGCACGCGGCGGCATAGTCCTGCAGCGCCTGCCCGCCATCCTTGCCCGGCTTGCCGCCCGGGATGCGCAGCTCGATCAGCTTGCGGTCGCCGAACAGCGACATCGCCTGGTTCGCCGCCAGCAGTTCGCCCCATTTGAAGTAGCGCTCGGCGACCAGCACCTCACGTTCGGAGAAGCCGGACGAACGCGCCTGCGCGCGGATGCGGTCGGCGGCCTCGAGCGCGAGCAGGTGCTCGTCGCTGCTGATCACGTACAGCGGCGCCAGCGCCTTCGACAGGTGCGCGTCCAGCGCCTCGGCGCGCAGCTGCATCGCTGCGCTTACTCCGACCTGACCTGCGCCAGCTGGCGCATGATCTGGGCCACTGCGTCATGCCGCATGTCGTCGAAGATCAGCTTCTCTTCCTGCTCCTTCGCAAGCACCTGCGACTCGCTGTAAGACAGGATCGTCTGCAGCACGATCTCGGTCGGCTCCAGCAGCTTCTTGTTCTCCTTGTCCGCCACTTCGTAGCGGATGCGGTAGGTGAGGCTGTATTCACGCACCTGACCCTGCGAGTTCAGCGTCAGCACCTTGCGTTCCTGCTTGTCGTTGAGCACCCGCAGCGCGACCGCTGCCGCCTTCGGATCGTCGATCAGCTTCGCGGTGCGCTGCGAACGGATCGCCGTGCGCAGCTCGCGCTCGAGCGGCGTGTCGGACGGCGCGTCCAGATAGACCGACTCGAACGGCAGCTGCGTGTTCGGCAGGCTGCCGCGAAGGTAATAGCCGCAACCTGCCAGCGGCAGGGCCAGCAGGGCGGCGGCGAGACGGCGACGTGCACGGTTCAATGCGCTCTCCTCAGGCGACGATGTTCACCAGCTTGCCGGGAACGACGATGATCTTCTTCGGCGCGCCTTCGACGAATTTCTTCACGTTCTCGTCCGCCAGCGCGGTGGCCTCGATGGCCGCCTTGTCGGCGTCCTTCGCAACGGTGATCTTGCCGCGCAGCTTGCCGTTGACCTGCACCATCAGTTCGATCTCGGCCTGCTCCAGCGCCGCCGCGTCGACCTTGGGCCAGGGCGCGTCGAGGATGTCGCCGTGCGCGGCCGCGTAGCCGAGCTCCGACCACAGTGCATGCGTGACGTGCGGCGCGACCGGGTAGAGCACGCGCAGGAAGATGCCGAGGCATTCGCCCATCGCGGCATTCGCGGCGTCGCTGCCGTCGAGCTTCGCGCCCTCGAGCAGGTTCAGCATCTTCATGCAGGCCGACACGACGGTGTTGTACTGCAGGCGGCCATAGTCATGGTCAGCCTGCTGCAGCACCTTGTGCACCTCGCGGCGCAGCGCCTTGATGTCGGCATTGTCGAACGCCGACGCCGTCAGCACCGGCGCGATCGACGCCGACTGCGCATGCGAGAAGGCCCAGACACGGCGCAGGAAGCGGTGCGCGCCCTCGACGCCGGAGCCGGACCACTCGAGCGTCTGCTCGGGCGGCGACGCGAACATCGTGAACAGTCGCGCGGTGTCGGCGCCGTACTGGTCGATGATGGCCTGCGGGTCGATGCCGTTGTTCTTCGACTTCGACATCTTTTCCGTGCCGCCGATCTGCACCGGCTGGCCGTCGCCCTTCAGCGTGGCCGACGCCGGCCGGCCCTTGTCGTCGAACTGCAGCTCGACGTCTTCCGGGTTGAACCAGGTCTTCTTGCCGGATGCATCCTCGCGATAGTAGGTCTCGTTCAGCACCATGCCTTGCGTCAGCAGATTGACGAAGGGCTCGTCGAACTTCACCAGTCCGAAGTCGCGCATCACCTTGGTCCAGAAGCGCGCGTACAGCAGGTGCAGCACCGCGTGCTCGATGCCGCCGATGTACTGGTCCATCGGCATCCAGTAATCATTGCGTGCATCGACCATCGCATCGTTCGAGCCCGGCGAGCAATAGCGCATGTAGTACCACGACGAGTCGACGAAGGTGTCCATCGTGTCGGTCTCGCGGCGCGCCGGCTGGCCGCAGGTCGGGCAGTCGACCTTCAGGAATTTTTCATGCTTGTTCAGCGGGTTGCCGCTGCCGTCCGGCACGCAGTCCTCGGGCAGCACCACCGGCAGGTCCTTCTCCGGCACCGGCACGTCGCCGCAGTGCGCGCAGTGGAT
>CAYZXP010000059.1:0-2210 GCA_964482415.1 uncultured Bifidobacterium sp.
CGCCGCTGGCCGAGGTGACGAAGAAATCCGAAGGCATGTCGATCTTCATCGTCGATCTGCGCGAGGCGATCGGCAAGGGCATGGAAGTGCGCCCGATCCGCAACATGGTGAACCACGAGACCAACGAGCTGTTCTTCGAAGACCTCGAGATCCCGGCCGAAAACCTGATCGGCGAGGAGGGCAAGGGCTTCAGGTACATCCTCGACGGCCTGAATGCCGAGCGCGCGCTGATCGCGGCCGAGTGCATCGGCGACGGTTACTGGTTCATCGACAAGGTCACCAAATACGTGAATGAGCGCATCGTGTTCGGCCGCCCGATCGGCCAGAACCAGGGCGTGCAGTTCCCCATCGCGAAAGCCTATGTGAACCTCGAGGCGGCGAGCCTGATGCGCTACAAGGCCTGCGGGCTGTTCGACGCCGGCAAGCCCTGCGGCGCCGAGGCGAACATGGCGAAGATGCTGGCCGCCGATGCGTCGTGGGAGGCGGCCAACGCCTGCCTGCAGTACCACGGCGGCTTCGGCTTCGCCGCCGAATATGACGTCGAGCGCAAGTTCCGCGAAACCCGGCTGTATCAGGTCGCGCCGATCTCGACCAACCTGATCCTGTCGTACGTTGCCGAGCACGTGCTCGGCATGCCGCGTTCGTTCTGACCTGACCACCGGCTAATGGAGGCCCTGATGAAAGACACGATAGCGCCCGGCGCGCAGCTCGCGGCTTTCGCCGCAAACCTGCGCTTTGAGGACATTCCCGCGCCGGTGCTCCGGCGCACCGAGGACCTGTTGCTCGACTGGTTCGGTTCTGCGCTTGCCGGCAAGGCCGGCCGTCCGGTGCAGGCCATCGAGGCGCTCGCGCTCGAGCAAGGCCCGCGCGACGGCGGCGCCGAGGTGCTGATATCGCGCCGCAAGACTTCGCCGCTGTTTGCGGCGATGGTGAACGGTGCATCGTCGCACTATGCCGAGCAGGATGACGTGCACAACGGTTCGGTGTTCCATCCGGCCACCGTGATTTTCCCGGCGGTACTGGCGATAGCGCAGGACCGCGGGCTGTCCGGCAAGGCGCTGCTGGTTGCATCGGTTGCCGGCTACGAGGCGGGCATCCGCATCGGCGAGTTCCTCGGCCGTTCGCACTACAAGATCTTCCACACCACCGGCACGGTCGGCACCGTCGCGGCGGCCGTTGCGGTAGGCCGTCTGATCGGGCTGGATGCGCGCCAGATGCTGGATGCGGTCGGCTCGGCCGGCACGCAGGCCGCCGGCCTGTGGGAATTCCTGCGCGACGCCGCCGATTCGAAGCAGCTGCACACCGCAAAGGCGGCGTCTGACGGCCTCCTGGCCGCGCTGCTGGCAGAGAAGGGCTTTACCGGCGCGAAGCAGATACTCGAAGGCAGGCAGGGCATGGGCGCGGGCATGTCGGACGAGGTGAATCCGGCCGCGCTGACTGACCGGCTCGGCGAGCGCTGGGCGACGATCGAGACCTCGTTCAAGTTCCATGCAAGCTGCCGGCATACGCATCCGGCGGCCGACGCGCTGCAGAAGGCGATGAAGGAGCACGGGCTGAAACCAGACGAGATCGTCGAGGTGATCACGCATGTGCATCAGGGCGCGATCGATGTGCTCGGCCCGGTGGTCGATCCGCAGACCGTCCACCAGGGGAAATTCTCGATGGGCACCGTGCTCGGGCTGATTGCCGTCGAAGGCGCGGCCGGCGTGACCGAGTTCGAGCAGCGCTACCGCGATCCGGACGTCGCCGACTTCCGCGTGCGCGTGAAGATGGTGCTGGATGAAGAGGTCGACGGCGCGTATCCGGCGCGCTGGATCGGCAAGGTCACCGTGCACACGCGCGACGGTCGCACGCTGCATGCGCGCGTCGACGAGCCGAAGGGCGACCCGGGCAATACGCTGACGCGGCCTGAGCTGGAGGACAAGGCGATGCGGCTGGCGGCGTTCGGCAGCGCGGCGTCGGAAGCGGAGATGAAGCGGGCGTTCGGCGTGCTGTGGGGAATCGCCGGCTGTGAGAAGGTGCCGTCGCTGCTCGTTGGTTGATGGCACTGCGCGAAAACCCTTCCGGGGGATGAGCGACAGCGGATCCCGGCTTGCGCCGGGATGACTCATGCAAGGGCCGGTCGCCAATTCGAGCGATGATCTCGCGCGAAGAGGGACGTTTTGAGAACGGATACCTTTTACATCGTCACCCCGGCGCAGGCCGGGGTC
>CAYZXP010000059.1:2310-16108 GCA_964482415.1 uncultured Bifidobacterium sp.
GGACGTTTTGAGAACGGATACCTTTTACATCGTCACCCCGGCGCAGGCCGGGGTCCATTGCCGCGCTTGCCGAACATTCCGTTTGTCGGGCAAACCTTTATCAGCTGCTGTCAGATGACGCCAGCCCGCTCGACAAACCACCCCAGCCCCATCACCAGTATCCCCATCGACACCCAGCGTGTCGCGCGAGCCCCCCAGTCCTGGCGCTTCAGCCAGACCAGCAGCGGCACCACGATCGCGACGGCCACCACCTGGCCTGCCTCGACGCCGAGGTTGAAGTTCAGCAGCGCCAGCAGCTCGCTGCCCTTCGGCAGGCCGATCTCCTTCAGCACCGACGAAAAGCCGAAGCCGTGCACCAGACCGAACGCAAAGCTGATGGTCCAGCGGCGCGAGATCGCATAGCGGGGATTGAGGTTCTCGAACGCGACATAGGCGATCGACAGCGCGATCACGGATTCGACCAGCGCCGACGGCAGCGTCACCAGGTCGAATGCGGCCGCACCCAGCGTGACGCTGTGCGCAATCGTGAAGGCGGTGACGATCTTCAGCAGTTGCAGCAGGCTGCCGCCGCACAGCACCAGCGCCAGCACGAACAGCAGGTGGTCGTAACCGGTGGCGATGTGCTCGACGCCCAGCAGGAAGAAACTGGCCGCGCCGTTCGGCGCTGCCTGATGCTTCAGGTTGGCAGCCAGCGTCGGCTGCGCCGCCGAGAACGCATGTGACACGCTGCCGCCGTCCCAGGTCATCATGGCGATCACATGATGGGTGTCGCCGAGCACGGACGCCAGCCGGTCATGGACCTGCAGCTGTGCAGGGGGCTGGCCGCAATCGAACTGCAGGATGAGCCCGTCGCCCGGGCGGGCCGGGCAGCGGTGGCCATCGGCTTCGACGACGACGTGTTCGCGCAGCAGCGCGGGCAGGGCGGCGGGATCGGTGGCGGCCTTGCCCGCCGGCGTGTACGCATAACTGACGGTGGCATCGCGCACCGTCAGGCTGGCAAACCCGGTCGCGTCGCCCGAATGCGCGCGCGCCGCACAGGGCAGCAATGACGCAGCGAACGCCAGCGCCAGGGTAAACCGCGCAATCAGCCGCATCGGATCAGCGCGCCGTCGCGGCCGCCCCGGCAGCGGGAGCCGGCGCGGCAGCAGGAGCCGCGCCTGCCGGCGCCGCCGCCTTCGCCTTCATCGCGTCGATCAGGTTCAGCAGGTTCGTGATGTGGAACTCGGGCACGGTCACGATGCTGGATTCGCCGACCGGCAGCAGGTAACGGCTGTAGCCGTCCGGCGTGTTGCCGCCGGCGGCGTAACGCGCCAGCGGCGCCTCGTTGCCCGCGGAGCGGTAGACGATGATGAAGATGTCCGGCCGCGACACGCCGTACTCGTCATCGCCGCCTTTCAGCGGGACCGTCTGCTCGCGCTGCATGCGGCCGAAGCCGGTGAGCGCGTTGGCGATGGTGTCCGACTGCGCCGGATCGATGTTGTGCTCATGACCCGGCTGGCTCGCATCATGGATGCCGTGGTAGAACCACTTGCCGTTGGCTGCGCGCTCGAAACGGTGCATCGTTCCCTTGGCCATCACCTCGACGACGCCAATCTCCTCGATCGGCGCCGGCAGCAGGCGCCTGGTCTCGCGCACGACCGTCGACGAAATCTCGTTGCTGCGGCGGACTTCGCCGCGCCAGATGACGACCGCCAGGACGACCAGCACGCCCCAGATCAGCCACATTTTGCGCCCGCGCATCAACGCCTCCTCCACCAGACAGCCACGCCGAGCGCCGCCATCAGCAGCGGGATCAGGATGATCGACAGCACGAACGTGCCTTTCATCTGCGTATTCGTCATGATCACCAGCGGCAGGTCGTAGGTACGCGGCTTCAGGCCGATCAGGTTGTCGCGCGCCGCGAGGAAGTTCACCGCATTCATGAACAGCGTGCCGTTGCCGACGAGGTGGTAGAACGAGTTGGTCGCGAAGTCCGAATCGCCGATGACGACGATGCGCGCTTCCTTGCGGTCGGCGATCGGCTTGGCGGCTTCGACCGTCTCTCCGCGCAGGCGGCGCATCATCATTTCAGCCGATTCGACCGCCTGCGGATTGATGCGCGCCGTCGCCATGATGGTCAGCGGGCCGCCACGGTTCTTGCCTTCGACGAACTCGACCTTTGCACGGTCGGCATTCGCGAAGCTTTTCTTCGACGTGTTCACCAGCTGGCGCACCGTCACGCCGGGCACCGGCGCGGCGGTCGGCGACAGCGAACGCGCTCCGGGGAAGAAGGTCTGCTGCATCTTCGACGTGATCTCGTGCGGGTTGTAGTCGGCGACGGCCGGCGTCGACGGGTCCGCCCAGAAGTGGCTGGCCGGGTCGATCACCATGTCTTCCTCCATCACGATGCCGAACTTGGCGATCACGCGGTCGAGGCCGGTCTTGACGAACGGGTCGATCATGAACATCGCCTTGCCGCCATTGTCGAGGTAGGCGTCGACCGCCTTGACTTCGGGCTCCAGAAACGGCGCCTGCGGACCGGCGACGATCAGCACCGCGCAGTGCGACAGATCGGCGCCGGCCTGCATCAGCGAGACCTTTTCAACCAGGTAGTTCAGCGCTTCCAGCGCGCCGCGCGCCTTGGCCATGCCATGCTGTTCGTGCTGCACGACCTTGGTTTCCATGCCGTGCGAGTGACCGGCGTTGCCTTCGGTGTGATCGTGCGACTCGAGGCTGAACGGGTTCGGTTCGCCATGGCCTTCGACGAAGCAGACCGCTTGCTGTTTGGTCTGGGTGACGCGCAGCAGGCCGTTGGCGATGTCGGTCTCGGTCGGGCCGTTGACGGTCAGCTTGCGCCCCTCGCTTTCGAACAGCGCGGTGCCGGGATACTGGACGCCGTGCAGCTTGGCCTGTGCCGGGTTCAGCGTCGGGTCAAAGAACTCGACGGTGACCTTGCTGTTCTGCGCGGCGAACAGTTCATACAGCTCCACTGTCTCGCGCATGCCGCGATCGTGGAAGAAGCGGATATGAACCGGGCGATCGATCGTCTTCAGCATCGCCACCGTTTCCGGCGCCAGCGAATACTCCTGCGACGCGGTCAGGTCAAAGCGTTTCGGATACAGCGCGCTGACCCAGGCAATGGCGACCAGCACGCCGAGCACGCCGATGGTCGACAGCATCAGTTCGCGGCGGCTGGCCGAAAACAGCAGGCGAATCTCATTGCGCAGCATGAACAGCGACCACAACGACAACGGCAGGCCGGCCATCAGCAGGGCGGTGGCGACGACGGTGGAATCAACCGACAGGGCGTTCGCGATCGCCGAAGCGATCAGCAGGACGATGCCGGCGATGAGGATCAGACCCGAGCGAAAAGTGCTATCCATGGTGTTCTGAAGCTTTCATTGTTGTTCTTGTGAAGCAGGCTCTGCCGCGCTCAGCGCCGCCATTGCAGCCAGCTGGTGTTCAGCGTCAGCGCGCAGGCGGCGACGACCAGGAAGAAGGTGATGGCCTCGGTGCGCAGCAGACCCTGGATGAAATCCGCGTAGTGCTCCGAGAACGACAGGTGCGAGAACAGGTCGCGCAACAGCACCGACGATTGCAGGCTTTGCAGGTGGCCGATGAACCAGAACAGCAGCAGCACCGGTATCGTGATCAGCGCGGCGACGATCTGGTTTTCCGTCAGCGCGGAAAACAGCTGGCCGATGCCGATGCACGCCATGCCCAGCAGCAGGAAGCCGATGTAGCCGGCCACGATGTTGCTGGTGTGCGGCGTGCCGTACAGGTACAGCGGTATCAGGTTGATTGCCGAGGCTGCCGTCATCAGCGCGAGCATCGAGACAGCGCCGAGGTATTTGCCGAGCACCACTTGCCAGGTGCGCAGCGGCAGCGTCATCAGCAATTCCATCGTGCGGCCGCTGTATTCGCCGGAGAACAGGCGCATTGTCAGCACCGGCGACAGCGTGATCAGCAGGATCCCCATGTTCTGCAGGGTCGTGTCCATCGTGCCGACACTGGTCAGGAAGATGTTGTAGGTGAAAAAATAGCCGGTTCCGAGCAGGAACACGGCGATGACGAAATACGCGATCGGCGAGCGGAAATAGTTTTGCATTTCCTTGCCGTACACCGCAGCCACGCCATTCCATGCGTTCATGCGCGGCCTCCTTGATGTCCGATGTAATTGAGGAAAACGTCTTCAAGCGTCGGCTGGCGGCGCTCGAGCCGGTACAGTTCGCCGGATTGCGTGACAGCGCGCGCAATGCGCGTCTCGACGCCTTCTTCGGCGCTGACCTGGCAGTCGATTGCGAAGATGCCGGGGCGGGCGCCGATGGCCTGCAGCTGCACGCCGGCCACGCCGTCGGTCGCCAGCAGCGCCTGCTTCAGCGCATCGGGATCGCCGCCCGCTTCCAGCGCGACGGCGCTGGTCTGGTCAGCCGCTCGCTGCAGATCCTGCGGCGAGCCAGTGGCCAGCAGCCGGCCCTGGTTGATGATCGCGACCCGATGGCAGAGCAGCGTCACCTCCGGCAGGATGTGACTCGACAGCAGCACGGCGTGACGTGTGCCCGCATCGCGGATCACTTCGCGGGTCTCCTGGATCTGGCCGGGATCGAGGCCGGCGGTCGGCTCGTCGAGCAGCAGCACGTCGGGGTCGCCGAGCAGCGCCTGCGCGAGGCCGACGCGCTGCCGGTAGCCCTTCGACAGCTTGTAGATGTCCTTGTTTGCCACGTCTTCGAGGCGGCACGCGGTCAATACCCGGTCCAGCTCGGAGCGCGCGCGCGTGCCGTGCAGTCCCTTGGCTTTGGCAACGAAATTCAGGTACGCAGACACATCCATCACGTCATACAGCGGCGGCTGCTCGGGCAGGTAGCCGATTTTTGCCGCTGCTTCGTGGTTCGACGTCGCCATGTCGTAGCCGGCGACGCGCACGGTGCCGGCGGTCGCGGCGGTGTAGCCGGCGATCAGGCGCATCGTGGTGGTCTTGCCGGCGCCGTTCGGGCCGAGGAATCCGACGATCTCGCCGGGTTTTACGTCAAAGGAGATGTCGTGCAGGATGGGCTTGGAGCCGTAACGCTTGCTGACTCGGTCCAGTTCTATCATCAGATGGCTTCGCGGTGGTGGCAGGTGGGCACAAAAAAGCCCCCCGGGAGGGGGGCTTGGAAAACAACGGTTGTGGCGATTACTTGTGCCAGCGGTCGCCCAGTTTTGCGAACTGGTTCGAATCGTGCGACATCAGCACCGTCGCACCTTCGAGGTCGCGCATCATCTTGATCTTGTTCACCGAGTCGGTGTAGTCCTTGACGCTGTAGTTCAGGCCGGCGACGTAGCCGTCGAGGTTTTCCTGCATCCAGACCGCGTCCTGCGTGATGATCACGGAGCCGGTCTTCGGCAGCTTGACCTTCATCGACTGGTGGCCGATCGTGTGGCCCGGGGTCGGGATCAGCTTGACCGAGCCGTCGCCGAACAGGTCGTATTCGCCGTCGAGCTCGAGGTAGTTGAAGTCACGAGCAGCGGCGATATCGGCCAGGACGAAGGAGCCGTTGACTGCGCGGCCCTGGATCTTCTCAGGCCACCAGCCCTGATACAGTTCCTTCTTCTGCATCACGTGGATCGCCTTCGGGAACATGCCGATGTTGCCGATGTGGTCCAGGTGCGAGTGCGAGTGCACGACGGCCTTGACGTCATCGACGCTGATGCCGAGTTTCTTCAGCTGCATGTCGATCACATCGCCGCGCTTCTGGTTCGGCTTGAGGAAGTCGCAGTTGCCCGCGGCCCAGTACTTCTTGCAATTGTCCATGCCATCGGAAATTGCGACGTTGTTGCCCGTGTCAAAAACGACGATGCCTTTCGGATGCTTGAGCACCCACATCGAGACCGGAATCGTGATCTGCTTGGCTTCCGGGTAGGTCGGGATCAGGCCCTGAATATTGAAGGGGCCGAAGGTGCCGCTGGTTGCCCAGTAGAGTTCCTGGGATTGTGCAGCCGGTGCAGTGGTGATGCAAAGCGTGGCCAGCAGGGATGCGATAAGACCTGACTTCTTCATGCGTGCTCCTCCGTTGTGGTTGTGGTTGTTGTTGGCACCGGAGCCGGTCTGCTTCGCCGGATCCCCAGCTTGCTGCTAACGGCCACGGGAACCGATAGGAACCTGCAGCCTTTTGAATCATTCTTTTTTTAACGATGATGCAAGTGACTTTTTTTCATGTCAATGAAAAACCCTTTGGCATGAAATTCGCCTGATTTCGCACTTGCTGCGTCGCGCAAATTGCGATTTTCCCTATGGTGGCGCGCCATCGCCATGGCCCGGAATGGTGCGAAGCGTGCGAATTTACATTTTCAAAATGCACCCTTTAAAAAACCGTGCTTGCCCCGTCCGGCTTTGTCATTCAGACTCCGCGGGAGGTGCCGCTACCCTCTTATAAAGGGCGCCGTAATAATATGTTCAGGCCGGGCACACCCCGCCCGGTCCTTCTGGAGATGACAATGAAATTATCCGTTCTCGGCCGAGTCGTCGCTGGCTCGCTGGCTGCCATGGCGATGTCGGGCGCAATTGCCCAGTCCAAGCCGGCCCAGCTCAAGGTCGGCGTCACGACGTTCCTGTCCGGCCCGGCGTCGGTGTTCGGCGTGCCGGCCAAGGCCGCGGCCGAGCTGTACATCGACCAGCTGAATGCCGCCGGCGGCATCGGCGGCGTGAAGATCGTGCCGACCTTCATCGACGAGGGCGTCGGCGCCGACAAGCTGCTGTCCGAGTACCGCCGCGTGGTCCAGGAAGGCGACACCAGGGTGATGGTGGCTGCCATTTCCAGCGGCAACTGCAACACGCTCGCGCCGGTCGCCGAAGACCTGAAGGTGCTCAACATCATGTGGGACTGCGGCACCGAGAAAGTGCTGGAGGACCGCCGCTACAAGTACGCCGTGCGCACGCAGGCGAACGCGACCTCCGAGATGGTCGCCACCGTGCTGTACATGCTGAAGCAGAAGCCGGACATCAAGTCGATCGCCGTGGTCAACCAGGACTATGCGTGGGGCCGTGATTCGTGGGAGCTGTTCCGCAACACGCTGCTGGCGCTGAAGCCGGACGTCAAGATCGTCGCCGAGATGTTCCCGAAGTTCGGCGCAACCGACTATTCGACCGAGATCAGCCGCCTGCAGGCGCTGCGCCCGGAAGTCGTGCTGTCGACCGCCTGGGGCGGCGACCTCGACACCTTCGTGCGGCAGGCATCCCAG
Source organism: uncultured Bifidobacterium sp. (assembly GCA_964482415.1). GTDB lineage: Bacteria > Pseudomonadota > Gammaproteobacteria > Burkholderiales > Burkholderiaceae_D > Pernthalerella. The sequence continues at coordinate 9,508 of CAYZXP010000059.1, forward strand.
CGCGGGCTGTTCAGGCAGTCGCAGTTCGTGCTGCCGCTGGCCGAAAGCTCGCTTGAGCGCCTCGGCAGCTCGCTGCCGGACGGCGTGATCGTCGGCGCGCGCGGCGACCACTATTTCCTGCACCCGCAGCATCATGACAATGCGAAGCTGAACAACTTCACCAAGAAATTCCGCGAGAAGACCGGCAGCTATCCGATCTATCCGGTGTTCCACATGGTGCAGGCGCTCGACGGCCTGGTGGCCGGCTATGACAAGGCGATCAAGGCGAACAAGGGCGCATGGCCGACGGTCGAGCAGGTGGCTGCAGCGATGCACTCGGTCGAATTCCGCGGCCTGACCAACACGGTCAAGATGCGCGAAGACGGCCAGGGACTGGAAGACCAGCTGCTCGGCGTGACGAAAAAGGTCGCCGGCTACAACTTCCCGACGCTGGAAAAGATCGCCGTCTATCCGGCCGAACTGGTCACCACGCCGGTCGGCCAGAAGTCGCCGGACTGGGTGAAGACCCTGAAGCCGGCCGCCATCAACGACCCGCGCATCAAGCAGTTCTGATCCCCGCCGCGGCGAGGGGCTCGGCCAGCCGGCCGATCGCCCCCGCCCGGGCCACTCTTCAACGTTTCCAAAGTTTTCGATGCCGCAGGATCTCTACATACTCGCGGTGATGGACGGCCTGTCCTACGCCGCGTTGCTTTTCCTTGTTGCCCTTGGCATGACTCTCGTGTTCGGCGTGATGAACATCATTAACATGGCCCATGGCAGCTTCTATGCGCTGGGCGGCTACATGGCCGCCAGCCTCGGCCTGTGGGCCGCGTCGCAGGGGCTGTCGCCCGCGTGGTCGCTGCTGATCCTGCCGCTGGCCGCGGTCATCGTCGGCTGCGTGTTCGGCACGCTGATGGAGACCTCGCTGATGCGCCGGATCTATTCGAAGGATCCGATCCTGCAGCTGCTGATCACCTTCTCGGCCTTCATGATCTTCGAAGACCTGCAGCGCCTGATCTGGGGCGCGCAGCCTTACTTCGTGTCCGAGATCGTCAATTACCTCGGTACGACCGAGGTGCTCGGCATCACGTATACCCGCTACCAGCTGATGGTGCTGCCGGGCGTGGCGCTGGTGATCTTCGTCGCGCTGCGAAGCTTCCTGAAATTCAGCTCGGTGGGACGGCAGATCGTCGCGGTGTCGCACAACCGCGAGGTGTCGACCGCGCTGGGCATTAATGTCAAGCGCATCTCGCTGCTGACCTTCGTGGTCGGTTCGGTGCTGGGCGCGCTGGCCGGTGCGCTGGCGTCGCCCACCGTGTCGTGGGTGCCGGGCATCGGCGGCGAGATGATCGTGCTGTCGTTCGCGGTGGTCGCGACCGCCGGCCTTGGCCAGATCGAGGGCGCGCTGGTGGCGGCGATCCTGATCGGCCTGGCGCGTTCTTTTGCGGTCTACCTGCTGCCCGAGCTCGAGGTGCTGGTGCCGTTCCTGATCATGGTGCTGGTGCTGATGTTCCGTCCTCAGGGCCTGTTTTCGGTCGCACAGGCGAGGAGGGTGTAATGGAACGCAAGGCAAAAATTGTCGCGCTGCTGCTCGCAGCGCTCACGCTGCTGGTGCCCTTCGTGGCGCCGTGGCTGAAGACGCCGCTGATCCTCGGCACTGCATTCGGCATTGCCGCGCTCGGCATCTCGATCCTGATCGTCTCGGCGCAGATCTCGTTCGGCCATGCGCTGTACGTCTGCGCCGGCGGCTATGCGTGCGCGTTCGCGTTGCGCCAGTGGGCGCAGCTCGACAGCGCGCTGCTGCTGGTGCTGGGCGCCGTGGTCGGCGCGCTGGCCGGCGCCGTGATCGGCTCGTTCGTCGTGCGCTACCGCGGCATCTTCTTCGGCATGCTGAACCTCGCGCTGTCGATGGTGCTGTATGCGGCGCTGGTCAAGTTCTTCAACATCAGCGGCGGCTCCGACGGCCTGCGGCTGGAGCGTTCGCCGTTCTTTGGCGTCGACATGGCGCGTGATGCGTTCGAGACCACGCTGCTGTTCTGTGGCGTGATCCTCGCGCTGCTGCTTGGCTGGGGCGTGCAGCGCTACCTGAGGTCGCCGGCCGGCCAGGCGCTGGCGGCGCTGAAGACCAATGAGACCCGCCTCGAATATGTCGGCATCTCGGCGTGGCGCACGCTGTGGACCGGGTATGTGATCTCGGCGACCCTGTGCGGCCTGTCCGGCGCGATCTTCGCGATCGCGCAGGGGCTGGTGACGCCGGAGATGGGCTACTGGGTGCGTTCGGGCGAGATCGTGTTCGTCGCGATCCTCGGCGGCGTCGCCCATCCGGTCGGCGCCTTCATCGGCGCGGCGATCTTCGAATTCGTCAAGCTGTTCGCGGCCGCCTACCTGACGGGTGCATGGCAGATGGTGCTCGGCTTCGTGCTGATCGCGATGGTGTTCCTCGCGCCGCGCGGCGTGTCGGCACTGCTTGAAACGAAACGGAGGGCTGCATGAGCGCGCTGCTGCAAACCCGCGACCTGCAGCTGGCCTTCGGCGCGGTGGTGGTCGCGGACCATATCGATTTCGAATTGCACGAAGGCGAAAGGCTGGCCGTGATCGGCCAGAACGGCGCGGGCAAGACGACCTTCATCAACATTTGCACCGGCCTGATCCGGCCGACTGCAGGCCAGGTGTTCTTCGACGGCCGCGAAGTCACGAAGCTGGCGCCGCGCCAGATCGCGCTGCGCGGCATGGTGCGCTCGTTCCAGCTGCCGCAGCTGTTCTCCGAGCACACGGTGCGCGACTGCGTGCGCATCGCGTCGGCGGGCAAGCACGGCAAGCTCGGCCTGTGGACGCCGCTGGCCGAGGCGGTGCCGGCGGACGAAGTCGACCATGTGCTTGACATGGTCGGGCTGCTGCCGCGCGCAGACGAAATCTCCGGTGCGCTGCCGGAAGGTCAGCGCAAGCTGCTCGACATTGCAATGGCGCTGATCCTGAAGCCGCGCCTGCTGATCCTCGACGAACCGACCTCGGGCGTGTCGACCGACGAGAAGCACGGGCTGATGGCAACCATCATGCGCGCGCTGGATGAACAGAAAGTGACCGCGATCTTCGTCGAGCATGACGTGGACATCGTGTCGACCTATGCGACCCGTGTGGCCGCGTGGATCGCCGGCAAGGTGGCGGCCGACGGCAAGCCGGCTGACGTGCTGGCCGATCCGCTGATCCGCGCGAACGTTATCGGGGAATGAGATGCTGAAGATAGACAAGGTCAGCGCCAGCATTGCGGGCATTACCGTGCTGCGCGGAATTACGACCGATTTCCGGGCCGGCGAGCTGCTGGCCGTGGTCGGCCGCAACGGCGCCGGCAAGACGACGCTGCTGCGCGCGATCATGGGCCTGCTGCCGGTGGCGGCAGGATCGATTTCGCTGGAAGGCACCGAACTGACGAAACTGCCGGGACACCGCCGCAGCGGTCTGGGTATCGGCTATGCGCCCGAGGACCGCGTGATGTTCCCGACGTTGTCGGTCGAGGAAAACCTGCGGCTGCCGTGCGACGTGCTCGGCCTGCGCGGCGCTGAAGTGGACCGCCGGCTCGAGCGTGTGCTGGATGTGGTGCCGCAGCTCAAGGAGATGTTGCCGCGTTCCGGCGCGGCGCTGTCGGGCGGGCAGGGCAAGATGGCGGCGCTGGGCCGCGCGCTGATGGTCGGCACCCGGCTGGTGCTGCTGGACGAGCCCTTCCAGGGCCTCGCGCCGGTGCTGGCAGTGCAGTATGCGGAATCGCTGCGCAAACTGCACAAGGTGGCGCCGGAGCTGTGCATCGTCGTCACCGAATCGAACCGCAGCCTGCTGCGCGACCTGCCGGACGCGACGCTGACGCTCGAGCGCGGCGAATTGCTGGCCGACGCGCCCGCGCACTGAACGTCCCGGTGGCCCGCCGAAAAAAATAAACGAGGAGACCTTCATGCCGACCTTGCTGATCGATGGCCAGTGGCGCGCCGCGTCCGATGGCCAGACCATTGATGTGCTCAATCCCTGCGACGCCAGGGTGTTCACGACGATTGACCGCGGCACGGCCGCCGATATCGATGCGGCGGTGAAGGCGGCGCAAAAGGCGCTGGATGGCGCGTGGGGCCGGATGACGGCGACCGAGCGCGGCCGCATCCTGATGAAGTTCGCCGAGCTGATCGTGGCGAATGCGGACGAGATCGCGCAGATCGAGGCGCGCGACACCGGCAAGCCGATGACGGTGGCGCGCAATGACATCGTTGCGGTTGCGCGCTATTTCGAGTTCTACGGCAGCGCCGCCGACAAGATCCACGGCGAGCAGATTCCCTACCTGAACGGCTACAACGTGCAGGTGGTGCGCGTGCCGCATGGCGTGACCGCGCACATCATTCCGTGGAATTACCCGGCACAGATGTTCGGCCGCACGCTCGCTCCCGCGCTGGCCATGGGCAATGCCTGCGTACTGAAGCCGTCGGAAGACGCCTGCCTGTCCGGCATCAGGCTGGCCGAGCTGCTGATGGAAGCCGGCCTGCCGGCGGGCGCGCTGAACGTCGTCACCGGCTATGGCCACGAGGCCGGCGCTGCGCTGACTGCGCATCCGGGCATCAATTTCGCGACCTTCACCGGTTCGCCCGAAGTGGGCGTGATGGTGCAGCAGGCGACCGCGAAGAATGCGGTGCCCTGCGTGCTGGAGCTCGGCGGCAAGTCGCCGCAGATCGTGTTCAACGACGCCGACGTCGACAAGGCAGTCCCGATCATCGTCAAGGCGATCACGCAGAACGCCGGCCAGACCTGCTCGGCGGGCAGCCGGCTGCTGGTACAGCAGGACATTTATGACGCGTTCATGAAGCGCGTGGCCGACGCGTTCGCGCAGGTGAAGGTCGGCACGCCGGAGATGGACCTCGACTGCGGCCCGATCGTCAACAGGAAGCAGTTCGAGCGCGTCAACGGCTTCATCGAGGACGCGATCGCGACCGGCGTGCCGCTGCTGGCGCGCGGCGCGCTGGCCGACGGCATCTCGAAAGACGGTTTCTTTGTCGCGCCGGCGCTGTTCGGCGCGGTGCCGCGCGACCACCGGCTCGCGTGCAAGGAAGTGTTCGGCCCGGTGCTGGCGGCGATGCCGTTCGTCGACGAAGAAGACGCGGTGCGGCTGGCCAACGATACCGAATTCGGCCTCGTGTCCGGCGTCTGGACCGAGAACGGCGGGCGGCAGGCGCGCATGGCAGCGCGGCTGCAGACCGGGCAGGTGTTCATCAACTGCTATGGCGCCGGCGGCGGCGTCGAGCTGCCGTTCGGCGGCATGAAGCGCAGCGGCCACGGCCGCGAGAAGGGCTTCATCGCGCTGGAAGAATTCAGCACGACCAAGACCGTGGTGCTGCATCACGGCTGAGTAATTTCAAAAGGACTGGATCTCGGCGCGGGCGCATCGCTGCCTGGCCACGCACAGGCATTCGGAACACGACAAAACACACTGGGTCCCGGCCTGTACCGGGACGACGTTTCAGGGGCTGTCCGCTTCGGAATCGTCATCCCGGCGCAGTCCGGGATCCGGCGACGTTGAGACTGACGATGCCCGGGCCGCAATCCAGCGCTTACATTCAATCCAAGGAGACATCATGGGACAACTTCAAGGCAAAGTAGCAATCATCACCGGCGCCGGCAGCGGCTTTGGCGAAGGCATGGCGGAAGCGTATGTGCGCGAAGGCGCGAAAGTGATCATCGCCGACCTGAACGCGGAAGCGGGCGAGCGCGTCGCGGCGAAACTGGGCGCGAATGCAAAGGCGGTGGCCTGCGACGTCGCCAACCAGGAATCGGTGGTGAACATGGTCCAGGCCTGCATCGATGCCTTCGGCATCCCGGACATCGTGATCAACAACGCCGGCACCACGCACAAGAACCAGCCGATGCTGAACGTCGATGAAAAGACCTTCGACCGCGTGTTCAACGTCAACGTGAAATCGATCTATTTCATGACCCATGCGGTGGTGCCGCTGATGCGCCAGCGCGGCAAGGGCGGCGTGATCCTCAACGTCGGTTCCACCGCCGGCATCCGTCCGCGTCCGGGCCTGTCCTGGTACAACGGCTCCAAGGGCGCGGTGAACCTGCTGTCGCGCGCGATGGCCGTCGAACTGGCCCCGGACAATATCCGCGTCAATGCGCTGTGCCCGGTGATGGGCGCGACCGGCCTGCTGGGCGACTTCATGGGCGTGCCGGACACCCCGGAAAACCGCGCGAAGTTCGTGTCGACGATTCCGCTGGGCCGCTTCTGCGAGCCGAGGGACATGGCTGCTGCCGCAGTCTTCCTCGGCACCGACGGCGCGGAATTCCTGACCGGCCTCGAAATGCCGGTCGACGGTGGTCGTACGATCTGATTTTTTTCCCCACGGGAGCCCAGTAATGAAGACACGCGCCGCCGTACTGCATGAACTGAACCAGCCAGCCCCCTTCGCCGACAGCAAGCCGCTGAAGATCGAGGAAATCGACCTCGACGCACCCGGCCCCGGCGAGGTGCTGGTGAAGATGACCGCCGCCGGTCTCTGCCATTCGGACCTGTCGGTGATCACCGGCGTGCGTCCGCGGCCGGTGCCGATGGCGCTGGGCCATGAGGCGTCGGGCACGGTGATGCAGGTCGGCG
>CAYZXP010000060.1:0-15426 GCA_964482415.1 uncultured Bifidobacterium sp.
ACTCGCTGAAAAACTCCGGCGCCATCACCGCCTTCAGGTAAATCGGATTGCCCTCCTCGCGGTCGCGCTGCGCGATCCACCAGGCATTGGCCTTCTTCACGGTCCAGTACTGCGGCTGGCCGGCGAGCAGCAGCGCCGCCACCTGGCCCAGCCACGGCTGGTGCCCGACCAGCAGCACCGGCCCGCGCGCATCCGGCCAGCCGGCCGCCGCCAGCACCTGCTGCGGATCGGCGCCCGGCCCGATTTCCGGCACGACCTTGTACTTGCGCCCGAGCGCATCGGCGGTCTGCCTTGTGCGCACCGCCGGACTGCAGAGGATGCGACAGCCGCTCGGCAGGCTGCGGTCCAGCCATGCCGCCATGCGTGCAGCCTGCTTGCGACCCAACGGCGTCAGCTGCCGCTCGAGGTCGGGCAGGCTGTCCTCGGCCTGCGCATGACGCCAGAGTATGAGGTCCATCAGTTGCCGAGCTCCTTCATCAGGTGTTCCTGCGCGCTGAAAGGCTGTTGCCGCCCAACCGGCTTGCGGCGCTGGTAGTTGCCTTTGTCATCCAGTTCCCACGCATTCAGATTGTCCTTCAGGTAGGGCTTCAGTCCCTCGTCGATCACGCGCTTCTTCAGGTGCCGGTCCAGCACCGGGAACGCGACCTCGACACGGCGGAACAGGTTGCGATTCATCCAGTCGGCGCTGGCCAGGTACACGTCGTTCGCGCCGTCATTGCGGAACTGGAAAATGCGGCTGTGCTCGAGGAAGCGCCCGACGATGGAGCGAACGCGAATGTTGGCCGACCTGCCCGGCACCCCGGGACGCAGCACGCAGGCGCCGCGCACGATCAGGTCGATCTTCACGCCCGCGTTCGAAGCCTCGTACAGCGCCTCGATGATGGATTCATCCTGCAACGTGTTCATCTTCGCGACGATCTGCGCCGGCCGGCCCTCGGACGCGATGCGGGTCTCGTTGCGGATCGCCTTCACCAGCTCCTTCTGCAGGTCGAACGGCGCCACCCACAGGTGGTTCAGTTTCTTCGGCCGCGTCAGGCTGGTCAGATTGATGAAGACCTCGTTGACGTCGCGCGCGACCGCCTGGTTCGCCGTCATCAGGCCGAAGTCGGTATAAAAGCGCGTGGTGGTCGGATGATAGTTGCCGGTGCCGAGGTGCGCGTACAGCTTCAGCTTGCCGGACTCGCGCCGGATCACCAGCGCCATCTTCGCGTGCGTCTTCAGGCCAACCACGCCATACACCACCTGCGCGCCGACACGCTCGAGCTTGTCGGCCCAGTTGATGTTGGCCTCTTCGTCAAAGCGCGCCATCAGCTCGACCACCACGGTCACTTCCTTGCCGTTCTGTGCGGCGGCAATCAGCGCTTCCATCAGTTCGGAATTCATGCCGGTCCGGTAGATCGTCTGCTTGATCGCCACGACCGACGGATCGCGCGATGCGGTGCGGATGAAATCGATCACGGGCTGGAACGACTGGAAGGGATGGTGCAGCAACACATCCTGGCGCGCGAGCAGCGCAAACAGGTCAGTGCCGCTGGCCGGCACCGACTGGCGCGGCGCGAACGGCGCAAAGCGGAATTCCGGCTTCGACGCGTAGTCGATCAGTTCGTTCAGCCGAACCATGTTCACCGGACCGTCGACCGGATACAGGAAATCCGGCGCAATGTCGAACTGGCCAAGCAGGAACTGCGCAAGGTGCGGCGGGCAGTTCTGCGCGACTTCGAGCCGCACTGCAAAACCGAACTGCCGCGTCTGCAACTCGCCTTTCAGCGCCTGCCGCAGGTTCTTCACTTCTTCCTCGTCCACCCACAGGTCGCTGTCGCGGGTGACGCGGAACTGCGAATAGCCGAGCACCTCGCGCCCCGGGAACAGGTCGGCGATGTGCGCATGGATCACCGACGACAGCAGGCAGTACGCAGCACCGCCGCCGTTCAGCTCGTCCGGCAGCCTGATAATGCGCGGCAGCACGCGCGGCGCCTTCATCACGGCAATCGAGGTGCCGCGGCCGAAGGCGTCCTTGCCGGCCAGCTCGACGATGAAGTTCAGGCTCTTGTTGACGATCTGCGGGAACGGATGGGCGGGATCGAGCACGATCGGCGTCAGCAGCGGGCGCACCTCGCGCTCGAAATAGTCCTTCACCCACGCCCGCTGCGCGTCGTTGCGGTCCGCATGGCGCAGCAGGTGGATGCCGGCGGCCGCCAGTGCGGGCAGGATCTGCTCGTTCAGCGTCGCATACTGCCGGCGCACCAGTTCATGGGCGACCACATTGACTTCATCGAAATCCGGCAGCCGCGCGCGCTCGCCCGGCGCGCGGCCTTCGCGGTCGCGCGCCATCAGGCTGGCCACGCGCACTTCGAAGAATTCGTCCAGGTTGCTGCTGACGATGCACAGGTATTTCAGCCGCTCCAGCAGCGGAATCGTGTCATCCAGCGCCTGCGCCAGCACGCGCCGGTTGAAAGCCAGCAGCGACAGTTCACGATTGAGCAGCGTCGGTCCGGAGGGAACGGGGCCGGCGGCAGGAGCGCGGCGTGCAGCCGCTGCGGATTTTCTCGGGGCGTTCATTGATACAGGGTAAACCTTGCCAATGACAAGATTGTTACATTCCCAAGAACCTGCCGGGAAGCGCCGCCCGGCCTTGCCGGACCGATCGTCCTCCGCTGTCCGTGCTGTCATAAACATGACACAAATGTTTCGTAGAGTGCGCCCTGTCCCTGTTTGTCAGACAACCCCCAAAGGAGCTTACATGCGTACCAAGCAACTGTTCAAAGGTTTTGCCGCTGCGGCCACCGGCCTGCTGCTGAGCCTGTCGACCCACGCTGCCGACCTGACCGGCGCGGGCGCGACCTTCCCGTTCCCGATCTACTCGAAGTGGGCCGAGGCCTACAAGGCGCAGACCGGCATCGGCCTGAACTACCAGTCGATCGGCTCGGGCGGCGGCATTCGCCAGATCAAGGCCAAGACGGTCGACTTCGGCGCATCGGACATGCCGCTGAAGGCCGACGAACTGGAAAAGGAAGGCCTGATGCAGTTCCCGGCCATCATCGGCGGCGTGGTGCCGGTGTTTAACCTTGACGGCATCGCCGCCGGCCAGCTGAAGCTGACGCCGGAAGTCGTTGCCGCCATCCACCTCGGCAAGATCAGCAAATGGAATGACGCGGCCATCGCCGCACTGAACCCGGAGCTGAAGCTGCCGGCGCTGGCCATCACCGTGGTCCACCGCGCCGACGGTTCGGGCACGACCTTCCTGTGGACCGATTACCTGTCGAAGGCCAACGCCGACTTCAAGGCAACCATCGGCTCGGGTACCGCCGTCAAGTGGCCGACCGGCGTGGGCGGCAAGGGCAACGAAGGCGTGGCTGCCAACGTGCAGCGCGTCAAGGGCGCGTTCGGCTATGTCGAGTACGCGTACGCGAAGAAGAACAAGATCGCTTTCGCGCAGCTGAAGAACCGTGACGGCGCATTCGTGTCGCCGGACGACGAGACCTTCAAGGCCGCGGCCGCCAACGGCGACTGGACCGGCACGCCGGGCATGGCCGTGGTGCTGACCAACCAGCCGGGCAAGAACAGCTGGCCGGCCACGGGCGCTTCGTTCATCCTGATGCACAAGACGCAGGCTGACGCGCTGACCGGCCGTGCCGTGCTGAAGTTCTTTGACTGGGCGTACAAGAGCGGCGGCCAGATGGCAACCGACCTCGACTACGTGCCGATGCCGGCGACGGTCGTCAAGCAGGTCAGCGACCTGTGGAAGTCGTCGCTGAAGGACGGCAGCGGTGCCGTGATCTGGAAGTAAGACGCCGGACAGCTTTTTCCCCGAATCTCCATCAAGCCTTGACGGCCCGCTTCGGCGGGCCGTTTTTTTGTCCGCGCATTCACGAGCGTGACACACCGGCTTGCTACACTCGCGCACATGCACATCACTTCCCGCCCCGTGCTGGCGCTGCTGGGTGCGCTGGCCCTCGCTGCCGGCCCCGCATGGGCAGCGCGGCCTTTCGTCACCGACGACGCACGCCTGACCACGGCAGGCAGCTGCCAGCTGGAGAGCTGGGCCCGCATCTATCCGCACAGCACCGAACTGTGGGCGCTGCCCGCCTGCAACCCCTGGGGCAATTTCGAACTGACCTTCGGCGGCGGACTCGCGCATACCGAGCAGGACGCTTCGACCAACGATTACGTGCTGCAGGCGAAAACCCTTTTCCGCGCGCTGGAGACGAATGGCTGGGGCATCGGGCTGGCCGTCGGCACGATCCGCCACCCGCAGATCAACCCCGGCCCCAACCTGCTCGGCAATACCTATGCGTACGTGCCTTTCTCGGCGTCATTCGCCGGCGACCTGCTGGTGGTGCACGCGAACCTCGGCTGGCTGCGCGACAAGGCCACGCGCAGCAGCCAGCTGACCTGGGGACTCGGCACGGAGATCAACCTGAACACGCGCTGGACGGCCGTTGCCGAAGGCTTCGGCAGCGATGGCAACGCCTGGTGGCAGGCGGGTGCGCGCTATCACCTGGTGCCGGGGCTGTGGCAGCTCGATTCCACGGTCGGGCGCCAGTTCGGCGGCCCGTCCGATGCGCACTGGCTGTCGTTCGGCCTGCGCTATACGCCCGCGTCGCTGTTCTGAGCGCGCCGCTCAGGCGGCTTGCAGCACCACCGCGCTGCGCGGGAAACGCATCGTGAAACGGCTGCCCTTCCCGGCCTCGGACTCGATCTGCAGCTGCGCATGGTGGCGCAGCAGCACATGGCGCACGATCGCCAGGCCCAGGCCGGTGCCGCGCGTCTCGCGCGAACGGCTCTTGTCGACACGATAGAAACGCTCGGTCAGGCGGACAATGTGCTCGGGACGGATGCCAATGCCGGTATCGGTCACCGTGCAGCGCGGACCGTCGGCGTCATCGCTCCAGTCAATCGCGATCGTCCCGCCCGCGGGCGTGTAGCGCACCGCATTCGACACCAGGTTGCCGATCGCGCTGCGCAGTTCGTCGGTGCTGCCGCACAGGTCGGGGCCGCTGCAGGACAGCGTGACCTGGTGGCGGCCGCCGGACAGCGCCTGCCCCTCGGCCTGCACCTGCCCGAGCAGCGCCGCCATGTCGACATGCTCCTCGCGCAGCGGATATTCGACCGACTCCAGCCGCGTCAGGTGCAGCATGTCCTCGACCAGGTTTTCCATGCGCTTGCCCTGCTCGGCCATCAGCTTCAGGTGCTGCGTGCGCGTGGCGGCGTCGAGGTCGGGCTCGGACAGCGCGATCTCGAGGAAGCCGTTGATCACGGTCAGCGGCGTGCGCAATTCATGCGATGCGTTGGCGATGAAGTCGCGGCGCATCTGGTCGAGCTGCTCGAAGCGGGTCACGTCATGCGAAACGAGGATCTGGCGGCGGTTTTCGAACGGGATCACATGCACGATCAGCTTGCGCCCGATCGTCGACAACGTCAGCGGTTCGTCGTATTTGCCGAGGATGATGTAATCGATGAATTCCGGGCTGCGGATCAGGTTGGTCACGCGCATGCCCTTGTCGGTGTCGAGCGACAGGCCGAAATGCTCTTCGGCGACCGGGTTGCACCATTCGAGGAACAGCACGTCGTCCATGATGACCACGCCGTCCGGCAGCTGGCTCATCGCCTGCCGGAAGCGCGACAGCCATTCGGCCAGTTCGCTGCGCGTGCGCTGCTCGTCGCGGCGCAGCTTGTACAGCTTGGCAAAGATGTCGGTCCACGAACCCCAGCCGTCACTCAGCCGGACCTCGTCGGGATTGTCGAGCCACTGCGACAGCTGGAACATGTAGCTCAGCTGCATCAGCACCATCACGGTCAGCACGACCAGCGCCAGCGCCAGTCCGGCGGACAGGCCCCACACATACCAGCCGGTGAGACCGGCGGCGGCCACCAGGCAGAGCCGCACGGCGACCGGAGTCCAGAAAAGCGCAGTCGGGCTCATCGAAACGAAAGGGTATCCCCGAATCACCGGGTGGTGCGCCGGCACCATTGCCGGATGCTGCGATTGTAAATGAGGCGGCTACTTCGCGGACAGCATGTAGCCGACGCCGCGCACGGTTTGCACCAGTCCGTCGGCCGTGCCCAGCGCCTTGCGCAGCCGCAGCACATGCACGTCGACCGTGCGCTCTTCCAGCACCGCATGGTCGCCCCAGACCTTGTCGAGCAGCTGTCCGCGGGTGAACACGCGCTCAGGATGGGCGATCAGGAAACGCAGCAGCTTGAACTCCGCATGGCCGATCTCGATCGGCCGGTCGTTCACGCTGACGCGGCAGCTGACCGGATCGACCGTCAGCGGGCCGACCGACATCAGCAGTTCCGAATGCTCGGGCGCCTTGCGCCGGATCAGCGCCTTGATGCGCGCATTCAGTTCGCGCGGCGAGAACGGCTTGGTCATGTAGTCATCGGCGCCCTGCTCGAGGCCGGTGACCTTGTCCTCTTCCATGCCCTTGGCGGTCAGCATGATGACCGGCAGCGAGCTGAAGTTGCGATCGCCGCGGATGCGCGACAGCAGCCGTATGCCCGACTGGTCCGGCAGCATCCAGTCCAGCAGCACCAGCTGCGGCCGCTTCTGCTGCAGGTAGGCCCAGGCGCTGGCGGTGTCGTTCACCGCGTCGACCGCCCAGCCGGCGCCTTTCAGCGCAAACGTCACCAGCTCGACGATCGCCGGCTCATCTTCGACAGTCAGTATGGTTGGCTGTTCTGTTGCCATCTCGCGTCCCTGTTCCGGTCAGGCCGCGCCCTGCTGCGCGGCATAGTCGGTGTGGCGGATGTCCTTGCCCTCGACGACGTACACCACGTATTCGGCGATGTTCTTCGCATGGTCGCCGATGCGCTCGATCGCCTTCGCGACCCACAGCGTGTCGAGCGACAGCGAGATCGTGCGCGGATCTTCCATCATGAAGGTGATCAGGTTGCGCATCACGCTGCGGAACTCGCTGTCGACCTTCTCGTCCTCGATGATCAGCCGGGTCGCCTGCTTTTCGTCGAGTCGCGCGAATGCGTCGAGCGCGCCGTGCAGCAGCCGGCCGGCGGTGTCGCCCATCACGCGCACGAGGTCTTCGTAGGCCACCAGCGTCACGCCGCGCTGCTGGATGGCGCTGGCCGCGCGCGCGATCTTGGCCGCCTCGTCGCCGACGCGCTCGAGGTCGGTGATCACCTTGATCGTCGCCATCACGGTGCGCAGGTCGTTCGCCGCCGGCTGGCGCTTGACGATCAGGTGGCTGCATGCGTCGTCGAGCGCCACCTCCATCTGGTTCACTTCGACGTCGGCCGCCATGATGCGCGCCGCTTCCTTCGCATCCAGCGTGCGGAAGCAGGCCATCGCATCATAGAACTGCTTTTCGACCAGTCCGCCCATCTGCAATACGCGCGAGCGTATCGCCTCGAGGTCCTGCTCGTACTGGCGCGACGAATGTTCGTTCGGCATGGTTCTCTCCTTCTGGGTCAGCCGAAGCGGCCGGTGATGTAGTCCTGCGTCGCCTTCTTCACGGGGTTCAGGAAGATCTTGTCGGTCTCGCCGAACTCGACCAGCTCGCCCAGGTACATGTACGCAGTGTAGTCGGAGCAGCGTGCAGCCTGCTGCATGTTGTGCGTGACGATCGCGATCGTGTAGTCGTCCTTCAGCTCGCTGATCAGCTCCTCGATCTTCACGGTCGAGATCGGGTCCAGCGCCGACGTCGGCTCGTCGAGCAGCAGCACGTCCGGCTTGACCGCCACGCCGCGCGCGATGCACAAGCGCTGCTGCTGGCCGCCGGACAGCGACAGACCGCTCTTGTGCAGCTTGTCCTTCACCTCGGTCCACAGCGCGGCCTTGTTCAGCGCCCATTCGACGCGCTCATCCATCTCGCCCTTCGACAGGTTCTCGTACAGCCGCACGCCAAACGCGATGTTGTCGTAGATCGACATCGGGAACGGCGTGGGCTTCTGGAACACCATGCCGACCTTTGCGCGCAGCACGTTGACGTCAACGTTCCTGTCGAGGATGTTGCGGCCGCTGTAGAGGATCTGCCCTTCCGCGCGCTGTCCCGGATACAGGTCGTACATGCGGTTGAAAGTGCGCAGCAGCGTCGACTTGCCGCAGCCGGACGGGCCGATGAAGGCCGTAACCTTTTTGTCGGCGATGTCGAGGTTGATGTTCTTCAGGCCCTGGAAGGCGCCGTAGTAGAAATTCAGGTTGCGGACCTGCATCACGGCCGCGGTTTCGGCTTTTGCGTTCGGGGCTTCCATCAGGGTGGCAATGTTCATGTTCGTTCCTGTCATTGGGTCTTGCCGGAGCGCACCAGCGCACGCGACAGAATGTTCAGTCCGAGGACGCTGACCGTGATCAGCAGTGCGCCGCCCCAGGCGAGTTCTTTCCAGTTGTCATACGGGCTCATCGCGAACTGGAAGATCACCACCGGCAGGTTGGCCAGCGGCCCGTTCATGTCGGCGCTGAAGAACTGGTTCGACAACGCGGTGAACAGCAGCGGCGCGGTCTCGCCGGAGATGCGCGCGACGGCCAGCAGCACGCCGGTCATCACGCCGGCCTTCACCGCGCGCAACCGCACCAGCGTCGCCACTTTCCAGCGCGGCGCGCCAAGCGCGAACGCGGCTTCGCGCAGGCTGTTCGGCACCAGCTGCAGCATGTTGTCGGTGGTGCGCACCACCACCGGGATGGCGATCAGCGAGATCGCGATGCTGCCGGCCCAGCCGGAGAAGTGCTTCGCATTCGCCACCACCACCGCATACACGAACAGGCCGATCACGATCGACGGCGCCGACAGCATGATGTCGGTGACGAAGCGGGTCAGTTGCGCAAACTTGCTCTCCTGCCCGTATTCGGCCAGGTACATGCCGGCGAAGATGCCGACCGGCGTGCTGATCAGCGTCGCCGCGCCGACCATCATCAGGCTGCCGACGATCGCATTCATCAGCCCGCCGCCCTCGCTGCCCGGGGCCGGCGTGTCATGCGTGAACATGCCGATGTCGATCGCGCCGAGGCCGTTGATCAGCAATACCGCGAGGATCCACAGCAGGAAGCTGACGCCGAAGGCCATCGCCAGCACCGACAGCGCGATGCCGATGCGGTGCCCCACCAGGCGGCGGCGGTAGATCGGATTGTCGGACTTGAAAGGATTCGCCTGCGTCGTCGGCATCATTTGGCTCCTTCGTTCTTCGCCATGCGCACCAGCATCAGCTTGGCAATCGCCAGCACGATGAAGGTGATCACGAACAGGATCAGGCCGAGCGCGAACAGCGACGACATGTGCAGTCCCGCCTCCGCCTCGGCGAATTCATTGGCCAGCGTCGATGCGATGCTGTTGCCCGGCGCGAACAGCGACCAAGACAGCTTGTGCGCATTGCCGATCACGAAGGTCACCGCCATCGTCTCGCCGAGCGCGCGGCCGAGGCCGAGCATCACGCCGCCGACCACGCCGATGCGCGTATACGGCAGCACGATGCGGCGCACGACTTCCCAGCGCGTGCAGCCGAGCGCATACGCGGATTCTTTCAGCACGCCCGGACAGGTCTCGAACACATCGCGCATCACCGACGCAATGAACGGGATGATCATCACCGACAGGATCAGGCCGGCCATCAGCACGCCTATGCCCATCATCGGGCCGTCGAACAGCACGCCGACCAGCGGCAGCTGCCCGAGCGTCGCCGCCAGCAGCGGCTGCACATGGTCGGCAAACAGCGGCGCGAACACGAACAGGCCCCACATGCCGTAGATGATGCTCGGCACGCCGGCCAGCAGTTCGACCGCGGTGCCCAGCGGGCGCTTCAGCCAGGGCGGGCAGATCTCGGTCAGGAACAGCGCGATGCCGAAGCTGACCGGGAAGGCGATCAGCAAGGCGATGGTCGACGAGATCACGGTGCCGGCGATCGCGATCAGCGCGCCGTATTCTTCATTCACCGGATCCCATTCGATGCGCGTGACGAAACCGGGGCCGAAATGCTTCAGCGCCGGCCACGCGCCGACCACCAGCGAGCCGATGATGCCGGCCAGGATCAGCAGCACCAGCGCCGCAAAGGCCAGCGTCAGTTTATGGAAGAGGAAATCCTGCCAGCGGGCAGCGCCCGCATGATGAGCCAGAGGATCTTGCCGCGCGAGGGCGACGTCTCCGGCTTGCGCAATCGGTGCACTCATGGTGGTTAGCGCCTTGGGGTGCGTTGGGGATATGGAATTCATGGCAACGAACTCTATCCGCGCCATATGACAGTATTGTTACAGCAGCGGGACCGCGGCGGGAAGGCTTGTTAGAATGTTATTGAAATTATATGCAACAACGCGCCGACCGCGCCGCCGACCAGGGTGCCGTTGATGCGGATGAACTGCAGGTCGGGGCCGACGCGGGCCTCGACTCGGGCGGCGGCGGTCTGCGCGTCCCAGCCGTCGATCACGCGCCGCACCAGCCCGACGATCGCGTTGCGGCGCCGCACGATCAGCACCACCGCCTGCCGGCGCAGCCAGCCGTTCAGCGCGGCGCGCCGGGCCGGATCGGCGTCGAGGCGGTCCGCGATCGCGGCCAGCGACGCATCGATCTGTCCGGCCAGCAGGCCGGCCTGGCCGCCCTCGCCCGCCCCGGCCAGCGCGCCGAGGATGGCGTCGTCGCGCTCGCCGGCCGCAAGGCGCCCGGCCTGCTCGCGCAGCGCATGGGCGAACTGCGCGCGCGCCGCGCTGTCCGGCGCCAGCAGCTCGTCAAGCAGCTCATCCAGGCCGTCCATCAGCCGCTGGTACAGCTCATCATTCACGCGGCGCGGCATCCAGCGCGGGCTCTTCTCGCTCACTTTCTGGTAGATGTCCGCATGATGTTGCGTGAGCGTGCGGCGCGCCCACGCGATTACTTGCCCGAACCAGAGCTGGTGCCGCTGCCGGTCCAGCTGTCCGTTCAGCCATGCGGCCAGCAGCCGGCCCGGCCGCAGGGTCGAGCCGGCCGCCGCCGCCAGCTGCGCGGCCAGCCAGCGGCGTCGCGGCTCGTCGCGCAGCATCGCGCAGAGGAAGGCTGCGGCATCGAGCGGCGCCAGCTGCTCGGCCAGCACGCGCCGCGTGAGGAAGTTCTGCTGCAGGAATTCGGCAACGCCGTCGGCCAGACGGTCCTT
This sequence comes from uncultured Bifidobacterium sp., assembly GCA_964482415.1. GTDB lineage: Bacteria > Pseudomonadota > Gammaproteobacteria > Burkholderiales > Burkholderiaceae_D > Pernthalerella. Next base: position 11,068 of record CAYZXP010000060.1, read on the forward strand.
GTTGGCCGGAATGATCGCAGTGTGGGGTATCGGCAGGCCCAGCGGCTGCCGGAACAAGGCGGTCACCGCAAACCAGTCGGCCAGTCCGCCGACCAGCGCCGCCTCGGCGAACGCGCGCACGAACCCCCATGCCGGCCTGCCCGGCTCCAGCCAGCGTGCGACCGCAAACAGCACGATCATCAACAGCAGCAGCCCCGTGGCCAGCAGGCGCAGGCGCAACAGGCGTGGCGGCATCGCGTTCATGCGGATTCGATTGGGGCAAGGCTTTGGAGTTCGGCAAGAGAACGGGTTGAGCGGACGCAAACCGGGGGGCGTGCGGCGTGCCAGACTGGGCTTTTGCACCCGCCATGCGCGTTACCGATCCGCAACCTCCTCCCCTGAACTGCCGCCGGCCGGACTCGTCCGCTGCGGCAGCGCTGGCGGCGCTGCGCCTGCTGCTGTGCTGCTGGCTGCTGGCGGCGCCGGCACACGGCCGCGCTGCGCCGGTGGTCGAAGTGATCGAATTGCAGGGCGCGATCAGCCCGGTGCTGGCCGCCCGTGTGGCCGAAGGCCTCGATGCCGCCGCGCGGCGCGACGCCGCGCTGGTGGTGCTGCGGATCGACACGCCCGGCGGGCTCGACGGCGCAACGCGCAACATCGTCAAGGCAATCGTCAATTCGGCTGTGCCAGTGGCCGCGTATGTGGCGCCCGGCGGCGCGCGCGCTGCCAGCGCCGGCACCTACATCCTGTATGCAAGCCATGTCGCGGCCATGGCGCCGGGCACGAACGTCGGCGCGGCGACGCCGGTGGCGCTCGGCAGCCCGCGCGCTTCCCCGGACGGCGTGGCCGACGCCAGCCGCGCGAAGATGGTCAACGATGCCGTCGCCTACCTGCGCTCGCTGGCGGCGCTGCGCAATCGCAATGCGGAATGGGCCGAGCGTGCGGTGCGCGACGCGGCCAGCCTGGACGCGCAGGCGGCGCTGCAACAGCGTGTGGTGGACGTGCTTGCCGGCGACCTGCCCCACCTGCTGCGTGAGCTCGACGGTCGCCGCGTTGCGATGGCGGACGGCGAGCGCCGGCTGCAGCTCGCCGGCGCCATCGTGCAGGTGCAGCCGCAGGGCTGGCAGCTGCGCGTGCTGGCCGTGCTGTCGGAACCCGAGGTGGCGCTGATGCTGGTGATGCTGGGGCTGGCCGCGCTGTTCATCGAGCTGACCCATCCCGGGCTGGTGCTGCCGGGCGTGGCCGGCGCGATCTCGCTGCTGCTGGGCATGTATGCGCTGCAGCTGCTGCCGCCGGACCTTGCGGCGCTCTCGCTGCTGGCGCTCGGCATCGCGCTGCTGGCCGCCGAATTTTTCGTGCCGAGCGGCTGGCTGGGCACCGGCGGCGCGCTGGCGGTCGTGCTTGCCGCGGTGATGCTCACCAGCGATGGCATTTCCGGCGGCGTGCTGCCGCGCGCCGTCGCGCTGGCGCTGACGGCCGCGATTGCCGCCGGGCTGGTTGCGCTGGCGGCGTTCGTGCGCCGCGGCAGCCGGCGCCCGCCCGTCAGCGGCGACGCCATGCTGGTCGGCGCCGAAGGCGTGGTCATCGATGTCACGTCCGGGCAGACATGGGTTCAGGTGCAGGGCGAACGCTGGCGCGCAGCGGGCGACGCCGCGCTGGCCAGGGGACAGCGTGTGCGCGTGCTTGCGCGCGACGGGCTCACGCTGACAGTGACGGCGATCCGCGCGAACGGGGGAGAGAAGCCATGATCGAGCTGCAATTCGGTTTCATGACGGTGGTGCTGCTGCTGGCGCTGCTAGTGGCGTCCATGGTGCGCGTGCTGCGCGAATACCAGCGCGGGGTGGTGTTCCAGCTCGGCCGCTTCTGGAAGGTCAAGGGGCCGGGGCTGGTGCTGCTGATCCCCGGCATACAACAGATGGTGCGCGTGGACCTGCGCACGGTCACGCTGGACGTGCCGACGCAGGACGTGATCTCGCGCGACAACGTATCCGTCAAGGTGAACGCGGTGCTCTACTTCCGTGTGGTCGACCCGGAGCGCGCGATCATCCAGGTGGAGAACTATTTCGAGGCCACCAGCCAGCTCGCACAGACCACGTTGCGCTCGGTGCTGGGCAAGCACGAACTGGACGACATGCTGGCCGAGCGCGAGCGCCTGAACCTCGACATCCAGCAGGTGCTGGACGCGGCCACCGACGCCTGGGGCATCAAGGTGTCGAACGTGGAGATCAAGCATGTCGACCTCGACGAGTCGATGATCCGCGCAATCGCGCGGCAGGCCGAGGCCGAGCGCGAACGGCGCGCAAAGGTGATCCATGCGGAAGGCGAGCTGCAGGCGTCCGAGAAGCTGCAGCAGGCCGCATCGGTGCTGGCGCGCGAACCGGGCGCGATGCAGCTGCGCTACCTGCAGACGCTGGCCGGGATGGCCAGCGACCGTTCGTCGCTGGTGGTGTTCCCGCTGCCGGTGGACCTGATCGATGCGCTGCGCGGCGCTCAGGCGCGGAACACGAAATAGACCGCGCCGAGCAGGCACAGCCCTGCCCACAGGAAATCGAGCTTCAGCGGCTGCCCCATGTAAAGCACCGCGAACGGCACGAAGACGGCCAGCGTGATCACCTCCTGCGCGATCTTCAGCTGGCCGAGCGAGAAGTGCTGGAAGCCGATGCGGTTGCCCGGCACCTGCAGCAGGTACTCGAAGAACGCGATGCCCCAGCTGGCCAGCACCGCGATCCACCATGGCCGGTCGGACAGTTCGCGCAGGTGCGCATACCACGCGAAGGTCATGAAGACGTTCGACAGCAGCAGCAGGCCGAAGAAGGCCCAGGGACCGGACAGGACGGGCAGGTTCATCGCCTCAGGTATTGCGACGCGGGTAGCCCTCGGCGAGGATGCGCACCCACACCTTTTCTTTCTGCTCGTCCGACATGAATACCCAGTCGGCGACTTCGGCGACCGTGCGGCCGCAGCCTCGGCAGACGTCGTCAAAGGTGGTCGAGCAGACCGCGACGCAGGGCGTGTCAGGGCGTTGTTGGCGTTGGTTCATCAAGGCAGCGACCATCGGGGAATGACCGGCGTTGCGGCACCCGCAGACAGCGATCGGAAGAAAAATTGCGGCCGGGTCGTGGGGAAACCCGGCCGCGAGGCAGTGAAACTGCGGTGAAATTATACGTTCTGGCGCGCCGGCAGCAGGCAGGCGTCCTGGCTGGCGTCCACTTGCGCGGCTTCCTTCGCATTGCGGACCTGCATCAGCTCAGGCAGCGCCACATTGTTCTTCACGGCCGTCATCTCCGCGAGGATGGAGATCGCTATCTCGGACGGCGTCTTGCTGCCGATGAAGATGCCGATCGGGCCATGCAGCTTGTCCAGCTGCGCCGGCGTCAGGTCGAACTCGAGCAGGCGCTCACGGCGCTTCTGGTCGTTCGAGCGCGATCCGATCGCGCCGACATAGAAGGCGTCGGACTTCAGCGCCTCCATCAGCGCGAGGTCGTCGAGCTTCGGATCATGCGTCAGCGCGACCACCGCCGAGCGGCTGTCGAGCTTCATTTCCATCACGAGGTCGTCCGGCATCGCGTGCACCACCTGCACGCCTTCCACCTGCCAGCCGTCGCGATATTCTTCGCGCGGATCGCAGACGGTGACCGCGTAATCCATCCCGACCGCGATCTGCGCAAGGAAGCGCGACAACTGGCCGGCGCCGATGATCAGCAGCCGCCAGCGCGGGCCGTGGATCGTCGTCAGCGCGGTCTCGGACACTTGCAGGCTCATGCCGGCCTTGGCCGGGCCCATCGTCACGTCGCCGCTTTGCAGGTCGACGCGGCGCGCGACCAGCTCGCCCTGCGCCAGTCGCGTGATCAATTCGGGAATCTGGCTCTTTTCGGTCAGCGGCTCGATCGACAGCTGGATGGTGCCGCCGCACGGCAGCCCGAAACGGTGTGCCTCGTCGGCAGTGATGCCATAGGTGACGATCTCCGGCTTCGTGCGCGTGATGCCGCTCTTGTGCGCGCGGTCGATCAGGTCATCTTCAATACAGCCGCCGGACACCGAGCCGACCACGCGGCCGTCCTCGCAAATGCCCAGCGTCGCCCCCTCGGGACGCGGGCTCGAGCCCCAGGTCCGGATTACGGTGACGAGTTCGCATTTCTTGCCCGCGGCGATCCAGTCGCTGCAGGTCTTCAGTACTTCCAGGTCGATGCTGTCCATCGCTTCTCGGTTGCTAGTCTGTTGCCAGTCTGCTGCTGTTGCTTGCGTGCCGTGACACAGAGAAAAAATGCCCCCCCTTTTTTAGGAGGGGGGGCATTTCAGCCTGTCAGGCAATCAGTCCGCTTACGCGGCCTTGATGGCCTTGGCGAACGGCATGCTGCGCAGGCGCTTGCCGGTCGCGTT
>CAYZXP010000061.1:0-9048 GCA_964482415.1 uncultured Bifidobacterium sp.
GCCGACACGCCCATGCCCAGCCGCATGTGCGCCATCTCCAGCTTGCGCAGCAACGCCTTGTCGCGCGTGATCGCCGCGCCCATCAGCACGTCCGATCCGCCCGAATGGTATTTGGTCAGCGCCTGCATCACGATGTCGACGCCATGGTCGAATGCGCGAAACGCGAGTCCGGCCGCCCAGGTATTGTCGAGCGCAACCGGCACGCCCCTGGCCTTCGCCGCGCGGCAGATCGCCGGAATGTCCGGCACCTCCATCGACACCGATCCCGGCGCCTCGGTCCAGACCAGCTTCGTCTCCGGCCGGATCAGCTCGCCGATGCCCTCGCCGACCATCGGATCGTAGTAGCGCGCGCTGATGCCGAAATCCTTCTGCAGCCAGTTCGCCAGATCGCGGTTCGGGTTGTAGACATTGTCCGGGATCAGCACATCGTCGCCGGCCTTCAGCAGCGCCAGATCGATCATCGCGATCGCCGCCAGGCCGCTCGGCGCGAGCAGGCAGTCGGTGCCGCCCTCGATCTCGGCCAGCCGCGCTTCCAGCGTGAACGTGGTCGGCGTGCCATGCAGCCCGTAGGTGTATGCGCTCTTGTCCTGCCAGTTGCGCGCCCTCAGCGCGGCAACATCCTTGAACAGCACGGTCGACGCATGATGGATCGGCGTCGGGAACGCGCCGAAGCCCTCCGGCGGACGGTAATCCGTGGTGGTCAGCAGCGTCTGCAGCGATTTCATGCGTTCGATCATGTCGTCCCCGTCGTCAGTCGACCGTGCCCCAGAGGTCGTGCTCGTCGGCGGCGGTGATGCGCACGTCGACGAACTGACCGACCTTCACTTCCCGTCCCGGCAGGTACGGCAGCTTGAAGTTCACGACGCCGTCGATCTCGGGCGCATCAGCCGCGGTGCGGCCAGTGGCGCCGGACGGCGTGATCTCGTCGATCAGCACGCGCAGCGTCTTGCCGACCTTGGCCTGCTGCCGCTCGCGCGAGATCTGCTCCTGCAGCAGCATCACGCGTGCGCGGCGCTCCTCGCGTACCTCGTCGGGCACCGGATTGTCGATCGCATTCGCGGCCGCGCCTTCGACCGGCGAATAGGCAAAGCAGCCGAGGCGGTCGATCCGCGCTTCCTTCAGGAAGTCCAGCAGGTACTCGAATTCCTCTTCGGTCTCGCCGGGGAAGCCGGCGATGAAGGTCGAGCGTATCGTGATGTCCGGGCAGGCCTCGCGCCAGGCGCGGATGCGCTCGATGTTCTTTTCGCCGTTCGCCGGGCGCTTCATCCGTTTCAGCACATCCGGATGCGCATGCTGCAGCGGCACGTCGAGGTAAGGCAGCACATGGCCGCCGTTCATCAGCGGGATCACCTCGTCCACGTGCGGATACGGGTACACGTAATGCAGGCGCACCCAGGCGTCATGTTGCTTGGCCAGCTCGCCGAGCGCGCGCACCAGATCGGTCATGTGCGTGCGGATCGGGCGGCCATTCCAGAAGCCGGTGCGGAACTTGACGTCGACGCCGTAGGCGCTGGTGTCCTGCGAGATCACCAGCAGTTCCTTCACGCCGGACTTGAACAGGTTCTCGGCCTCGAGCATCACCTCGGCCACCGGGCGCGACACGAGGTCGCCGCGCAGCGACGGGATGATGCAGAAGCTGCAGCGGTGGTTGCAGCCTTCGGAAATCTTCAGGTACGCATAGTGTTTCGGCGTCAGCTTCACGCCCTGTGCCGGCACGAGGTCGAGGAAGGGTTCGTGCGGCTTCGGCAGGTGCAGGTGGACCGCGTCCATCACTTCGCCGAGCGCATGCGGGCCGGTCACGGCCAGCACCTTCGGGTGCACCTTCTGCACGATGTCCTCGCCGGCCGCATCTTTCTTGCTGCCGAGGCAGCCGGTGACGATCACCTTGCCGTTCTCGTTGAGCGCCTCGCCGATCGCATCCAGCGACTCCTGCACGGCCGCGTCGATGAAGCCGCAGGTATTGACGATCACAAGGTCAGCGCCGTCATACGACTTCGCGGTCTCGTAGCCCTCCGCGCGCAGTTGGGTGAGGATCTGCTCGGAGTCGACCAGGGCCTTGGGGCAGCCGAGGGAAACGAAACCGACTTTCGGGGGAATGGGCGGATTGCTGGACATGAAAACCTGGGGGAATGTTCAAAAAGACAAATGGCGGGCACGCCATGCGCGACCGCCATTTTACCTGTTTGCCGCCAGCCTCCCGGACGGGAGGCGGCGTTAATCAATTGCCATCGGAACGCACGCCGCCGACCCCGGGGAAGGGAAACGCGCCGAACACATTCTTCGCCTGGCTCTGCATCTGTTCCTGCATCTGCAGGAACAGGCTCTTGCTCTGTTCGATGTAGTTGCTCATCATCCCCTGCATCATCGGCGCCTGCACGCTCATGAACTGGGTCCACATCTCGGGGCTGAAGGTCTTCTCGTCCATCAGGCCCTTCGAGTTTTCCGCCATCTTGTTCTGGATGTCGATGAACACCTGGATGTTCTTCTCGAGGTAGGAACCCATCATGCCCTGCATCGCATGGCCGTAGTAACGAATGATCTGCGCCAGCGCGGCGCTGGAGAACATCGGCTGGCCGCTCGCCTCTTCCTCGAGGATGATCTGCAGCAGGATGCTGCGGGTCAGGTCTTCCTCGGTCTTCGCGTCAACCACCTTGAAGTCCTCGTTGCCGAGCACGAGCTGCTTCACATCGGCAAGGGTGATGTACGAACTGGTCTGCGTGTCATACAGACGGCGGTTCGGGTACTTCTTGATCAGGCGCTCGGAAGACTTTTTTGTGCTGGTCATCTGGGATTCCATTGTTTTGCGTCGCAACAGACCGATGCGATCTTATTGATAATCCGGACAAAAGTCCGTGTCTCCGAGGTCATTATAGCCCCGAAGAACGGCCACTTGTCCAGAGATCGCCGTGCCGGCCGGGCAGATATTGCAATGCACAGCCGGCATGCGCTGCCTGCCGGTTTTCAGCCGGCCTTGACCTGCACGTAGCGCCCCGGCGCGGGCTCGATCGGCTTGTGGCGCGCATTGCCGTAACGGGCCGGCGCCTTGGTCTTGCCGCCTGCATGCTCGGCAAGGAATGCAGTCCACTCGGTCCACCAGCTGCCCGGACGTTCGGCCGCGCCGGCCAGCCAGGCGTCGGCGGTTTCCGGCAGCTTGTCATTGATCCAGTAGCTGCGCTTCTTCTTGGCCGGCGGGTTGATGACGCCGGCGATGTGGCCGGAGGCGCCGAGCACGAAACGGTTGTTGGCACGCTTGCCCTGGTTGATCAGCCCGACGGTCGCATAGGCGCTCGCCCACGGCACGATATGGTCCTCGCGCGAACCGTAGATGAATGCCGGCAGCTGCACCTTGCCCAGATCGATCGCGTCGCCGCCGACCGACAGCGCGCCCGGCTCGCGCAGACGGTTCTCCAGGTACATGTTGCGCAGGTAGTAGCAGAACATCGGGCCCGGCAGGTTGGTGCTGTCGGAGTTCCAGTACAGCAGGTCGAAGGCCGGCGGCTCCTCGCCCTTCAGGTAATTGCTCTCGAAATAATTCCACACGAGGTCGTTCGGCCGCAGGCTGGAGAAGGCCGATGCAAAATCGCGCCCCGACATCAGCCCGCCCTTGCCGATCGCCTGTTCGCGCTGCGCCACCTGCATCTCGTCGACATACACATCGATCGCGCCGACGTCGGAAAAATCGAGCATCGCCGTCAGCAGCGTCAGGCTGGACGCCGGATGCTGGCCACGCGCGGCCAGCACGGCCAGCGCAGACGCAATGAGGGTGCCGCCGATGCAGAAGCCGAGCACGTTCAGCTGCTCGCTGCCGCTGATGGCGCGCGCAACCTCGATTGCCTTGATCGGTCCCTGCTCGATGTAATCGTCCCAGCTCAGGTGGCCGAGCGACGCGTCCGGATTCACCCACGACACCACAAACACCGTATGCCCCTGCTCGACCGCATGGCGGATCAGCGAATTCTCCGGCTGCAGGTCCAGGATGTAGTACTTGTTGATGCACGGCGGGACGAACAGCAGCGGCCGTTCATGCACTTCCTTCGTCAGCGGCCGGTACTGCAGCAGCTGCATCACGTCGTTCTCGAATACCACCGCGCCTTCGGTGGTGGCGACATTGCGGCCGACCTCGAAGGCTTCCTCATCGGTCTGGGAGATGTGTCCCTTGCGCAGGTCCGTCAGCATGTGCATGATGCCGCGCGTCAGGCTCTCGCCGCGCGTCTCGACCATCTTGCCCTGCGCCTCGGGATTGGTGGCGAGGAAGTTCTTCGGCGACAGCGCATCGATCGCCTGCTGCGTGGCGAAGCGGATCTTGCGCTTGGTCTTCGCGTCGGTCTCGATCGATTCGGCCAGCGCGTTCAGGAAGCGCGCATTCAGCAGGTAGGCAGCGGCATTGAACGCATGCAGGGGGCTGCTCTTCCACGAAGGATCGGAAAAGCGCCGGTCGCCGAGCTCCGGCGAGCGTTGCGACACCACCGTGGTCCAGAGCGCGGCCATCTCCTGCAGGTAGTCCTGCTGCAGCTTCGCGAGTTTTTCCGGCGGGATCATCGCGACCATCGCCGGCGGCACGGACAGGCTGGGCATCGACGGCATGGCCGGCATGCCCGGCATGGAGGCGAGGCCCGGCATGCCGGCCTGCATCAGGTTCATTACCGACTGCCAGTTCTTCGGGTCAGACAGTTGTGTCAGCCATTCGCTGGCTGCGGCCTGGGCACTGGCGCTTCGCTCGGATTGGTTCATGCGATTCCCCGTTTGTTTTTTCCCTCGACGCCCATGCCTGCCGGTCCGGCTGTTAGTGTTACGATCCTTCGTTGTTCTTGTTTCTTGCAGGCTGGCCGTGCATATCGCTGCTGTTGGTTGGATCTATGTGACGCTGATGATGGCAATCACCGAAGAGACGGTGGTTGCGGGCATTATGACGTTTTTCCTTTATGGCGTGTTGCCGACGATGATCATTTTGTATGTCGGCGGTTCGGGCCAGCGCAGGAAGCGGCGCGAGGAACAGCGACTGCAGGCGCTGCGGGAAAAAGAGAAGGCGGTGAGCCGGAACCTGCCCGCCGAAACGCGCGGCGACGACGCTAGCTGAGCCAGATCAGCGAAGCCATGCGACCGGTCACGCGGTCGCGGCGGTAAGAATAGAAGCGGACCGGGTCACTGACCGTGCAGTCGGTGCCGCCGGCCACGTCGGTGACGCCCGCCCGCGCCAGCGCCAGCCGCGCCAGCGCCGGCAGGTCGGCGCGATATTTTCCGGCGACGCCGTCAATCCGATGAAAAGCGGCCGGCGCCTGCGGACCGAGATGCGCGAAGGCAGCGCGCACATCGTCGCCGACCTCGAATGCCGACGGGCCGATGCCCGGCCCCAGCCACGCCAGCACCTGCCCTGCGCCTGCCTTGCGCATCGCTTCCACCGTATTTTCCAGAATGCCCGCCGCCAGTCCGCGCCAGCCGGCATGTGCTGCGCCGACCACGCGGCCGCCGGCATCGGCCAGCAGTACCGGCATGCAGTCGGCAGTCATGATCGTGCAGACCACGCCCGGCCGGTCGCTGATGCTTGCGTCCGCCTCCGGTGCGCCGATGGCCCCGGACGCGTCGAGCACGCGCATGCCGTGCACCTGCGTCAGCCATGCCGGCTCGGACGGCAGCTGCGCGCGCAGCAGCGCGCGATTGTGCGCGACCGCGACGGGATCGTCGCCGACATGGGTGCCGAGGTTCAGGCCGCCACCGCCGGCGCCGTCATCAAAGGGCGGGCGGCTGATGCCGCCGCGTCGCGTGGTCGACAGCGCGTTGACGCCGGCCGGAAGCCCCGGCCAGTGCAGCGCGACTGTCGGCAGGCTCATGGCCGGATGCCGGCGCGCTCAAGCAGCGCGGCCAGATCATCCGGCAGCGGCGCGCGCCATTCGCAGGCCTCGCCGCTGCCCGGGTGGATCAGCGCGAGCTTTTCCGCATGCAACGCCTGACGCGGGAAGACCGAAATCAGGTGATGCTTGCCATACACCGCATCGCCGACCAGCGGGAAGCCGATCGACTGCAGGTGTACGCGAATCTGGTGCGTGCGGCCGGTCTCGAGCCGGCAGCGCAGCAGCGTGACGACCTTGCCGTCGAGGACGCCGGTGGCGACCTTCTGGTAGTGCGTAACCGCCGGCTTGGCCAGCGGCGACTTGCTGACCGCCATGCGCGTGCGTTCGCGCGGATGGCGACCAATCGGCGCATCGATGCGGCCGCTGGCCACCGGTTCGCCCCAGACCAGCGCAAGGTATTCACGCCCCATGCTGCGGTCCTGCAACTGGCGCACGAGGTCGGTCTGCGCGGTCAGCGTCTTCGCGACCACCAGCAGCCCGCTGGTGTCCTTGTCCAGACGATGCACGATGCCCGCGCGCGGCACGCCGGCCAGCTGCGGCCAGCGGTGCAGCAGGCCGTTGAGCATGGTGCCGCTCCAGTTGCCGGCGGCCGGATGCACGACCAGTCCGACCGGCTTGGCGATCACGATCAGTTCGGCATCCTCGTGCAGCACGTCCAGCGGCACCGGTTCGGGCGCGAACGCATGTTCGGACTCGGCCGGCTGCGGCTGCACCTGCACGGTCTCGTCGCCGAGCATCGTTGCCTTGGATTTCGCCGGACGGCCGTCGACGGTGACGAGACCGTCCTCGATCCATTGCTGAAGGCGCCCGCGCGAGTACTGCGGCAACAGCGCCGACAAGGCCTTGTCGAGCCGTACGCCGCAATGTTCGGGACCGAGGGTGAGTGTGACCGGCGACAAATCGCCGGCCGGCGCATCGAATTCGTCGATATCATCGACTGCGGCGGCATCGGCCGGCGCATTGTTAAGTAGCTTGCTTTCGGGTTTCACGCGAGTTTCCATCGGCTATAATCGCCGCCATCCTTGGCCCTGCCCCTGACCTCTCCCATGCTGAAGAATTTCCTGAAACTCGCTTTGATCGTGCTGGCGCTGATGCTGTCGGCCTGCGGCTCGCTGGGCGAAAAACCGGATGAGACCAAGGGCTGGTCTGCGGACAAATTATACGCGGAGGCGTCCGACGAGCTGAACGGGGGCAATTACCCGAAGGCGATCCAGTACTTCGAGAAGCTCGAATCGCGCTATCCGTTCGGCCGCTATGCGCAGCAGGCGCAGATGAAAGTCGCGTATGCGTACTACAAGCAGAACGAGCAGGCGCAGTGCCTGGCGGCGGTCGAGCGCTTCATCCGCCTGCACCCGAACCACGAAAACGTGGACTACATGTATTACCTGCGCGGACTGGCCAACTTCAACGACAAGAAGGGCCTGTTCGATTTCGTCAGCTCACAGGACCCGAGCGAGCGCGACCCGAAAGCAGCGCGCGCGGCATTCGACGCGTTCAAGCAGCTGATCGACCGTTTCCCCGACAGCCGCTACGCCGACGACTCGCGCGACCGCCTGCGCTACCTGATCGAGGCAATGGCGCAATACGAAGTGCATGTCGCCCGCTTCTACTATCGCAAGGGCGCCTTCGTGGCCGCAGCCAACCGCGCGCAGAACGTGATCCGCAACTACCCGGCCACCGGCGCGGTGAAAAGCGCGCTGCGCGTGCAGATCCTCGCATATGACGCGATGGGCATGAAAGACCTGAGCAACGACGCCAAACGCGTGTACGACCTCAACTACAAGGGCGATGACAGCAACGAGACGGTCAGGACGCCGGTCGAGGTCAAGCCCTGGTGGCAGATCTGGTAATGCTTCCCGTGCAGGCCGGCTGAGCGCCCGGCCTTGCCTCCGGCCGGCAGGCCCGCGCCGCCCGCCTGCCCCGTCCGCACTTCCCCGTCGTCACTCCGCGCGGCGGCGGAACACCCACTGCTGCGGCTTGGACGCCGCCTCGTCGAACGCATAGCCGTCGCGATCGAAGCCCTTCAGTTTTTCCGGATCGGTAATCCCGTGCTCGATCGCATAGCGCGCCATCATCCCGCGCGCACGCTTGGCGAAAAACGAGATGATCTTGTACTTGCCGCCCTTCCAGTCCTCGAACACCGGCGTCACCACCGGCACATCAAGCAACGCCGGCCTGACCGACTTGAAATACTCCTCCGATGCAAGGTTGATCAGCGCGGTCGACTTTGCCGCTGCCAGCGCCTTGTTCAGCGCCTGCGTGATCTCGTCGCCCCAGAACGCGTACAGGTCGCGGCCGCGCGGGTTCGCCAGCTTCGTGCCCATCTCCAGCCGGTAAGGCTGCATCAGGTCGAGCGGACGCAGCAGCCCGTACAGGCCGGACAGCACGCGCAAGTGGCGCTGCGCCCAGTCGAGCTGCTTCCTGTCGAGGCTGCGCGCGTCGAGGCCGTCGTAGACATCGCCGTCGAAGGCCAGCAGCGCCTGGCGTGCATTGTCGTGACTGAAAGTCTCTGACCAGCTCGCGAAACGCGCAACATTCAGCTGCGCGAGCGGATCCGAAATCTTCATCAGGCTGGCGATGGACGCCGGCGGCATCTCGCGCAGCACCGACACCAGCTCGGCAGAGCGCGGGATAAAATCCGGTTCGGTGGCCTTGGCCACGTTGACGGGCGTTTCGTAGTCGAGGGTCTTGGCGGGCGAAAGTACGATCAGCATTGGCAGGCTGCGGGGCATCAGGCAGGCTGCGCCCCTTGTGAAAATTTTTCCGAATGATACCGAAACCGCCGCAACGCATTGTCCTTGACACCAACGTCTGTCTCGACCTGTTCGTCTTTCGCGACCCGCGCTGGCAGCCGCTGCTCGACGCCATGCAGGCTGGCGACATTGAAACCGTCACGCGCGCCGACTGCCGGATGGAATGGACGCTGGTGCTCGCCTACACGAAACTGGGACTGGACGACACCGCACAGCGCGCCGCGCTGGCCGAATTCGACCGCTGGATCACGCTGATCGAAGGCACGTCTGTGGCAGCCACGCTGCCGGTCTGCAAGGACCCGGACGACCAGAAATTCCTTGAAGCCGCCGCCGCCAGCAACGCCGCCCTGCTGCTGTCAAAGGACAAGGCGCTGCTGAAGCTCGCGCGCCGCACCCGCAAGCTCGGACTGTTCGAGATCCTGTCGCCCGCGCAGTGGGTCGATGCG
>CAYZXP010000061.1:9148-15375 GCA_964482415.1 uncultured Bifidobacterium sp.
GGGCTGTACGACCCCGACAGCGAGATCACCGTGACCGCCGGCGCGACCCAGGCGATCCTGACGGCCGTGCTGTGCTGCGTGCACCCCGGCGACGAAGTCATCGTGATCGAGCCGATCTACGACAGTTACCTGCCGGCGATTGCGCTGGCCGGCGGCACGCCGGTCCCGGTGCAGATGACGCTCGGCGAAGACGGTTACGCGATACCGTGGGACCGTGTGGCCGCGGCCATCACGCCGAAGACGCGGCTGCTGATCCTGAATTCGCCGAACAACCCGACCGGCATGGTCCTCGGCGAAGACGACATCGCCCGGCTGACCGACATCCTGCGCGGCACGCAGGTGCTGCTGCTGTCTGACGAAGTCTACGAGCACATGGTGTATGACGAGCGCCGGCACGAGTCCGTCTGCCGCCATCCGGAACTCGCCAGCCGCGCGTTCGTCGTGTCGAGCTTCGGCAAGACCTATCATGTGACCGGCTGGAAGGTCGGCTACGTCGCTGCGCCGGCGATGCTGACGGCGGAGTTCCGCCGCGTGCACCAGTTCAATGTGTTCACCGTGAATGCGCCGATGCAGCACGGGCTGGCGACCTACATGCAGGACCCGGCGCCCTACCTCGACCTTGCGCCGTTCTACGAACACAAGCGCGACCTGTTCCGTGACGGTCTTTCGCGCACTCGCTTCCGCCTGCTGCCGGCGCCGGGCACCTATTTCCAGTGCGTCGACTATCGTGAGGTGTCGGATCTGCCGGAAGAAGCCTTCTGCCGCTGGCTGACCACCGAGATCGGCGTGGCCGCGATACCCATGTCCGCATTCCATGACCAGCCGCGTGAGTCCGGCATCGTGCGCTTCTGCTTCGCCAAACGGGAGCAGACGCTGAAGACGGCGATCGAAAGGCTGTCAAAGCTGTAAATGCACGACAAAACCGGCGTGTGAAGACTTGGTTTTGGAAATAAAAACGGCCTCTGCAAGAGGCCGTTTTTTCGCGTGCCCGGTGTTTCAGGCAGCGGCTTTTTGCGCCGCGATCCGTTGCTGCAGCAGCACCGCGTTTTCCTTACGGTCTGCCGTCACGCGTTGCATCGCAGGGCGCTCGCCGAGCAGCTTCATGTAGTCCCGCACCGGGTAAGCGGCAAGCATGTCTTCGCCATAGATGGCCTTCGTCGCCATCGACACCAGCGGCAGGTGCACGCCGGCGACGCAATCGGCCAGCGTGAACGAAGGACCGGCGATATAGGGATCGAACTTCGCCAGCTTGCCAAACGCAGCGGCATGTCGCTTCAGCAGTTTTTGCACGCGCTGCTTCGTCTCATCGCTGATTTTCCCTCCGAAAAAGGCCTCCGCGTAGAGTTCGCGCGCGACCAGTTCGAGGTGCAGTTCGATGAACTGGATCAGCTCGCGCACCTTCGCGGCGGCCAGCGGATCTTTCGGCAGCAACGGGTTCTGCGGATAGACCGACTCGACGTAATCGACCATCACCTGCGATTCGCACAGCGTCTGTCCGCCGATCTCGAAGAACGGCACTTTGCCCAACGGCGACTTCTCGCGCAGTTCCGCCGAGCCGTCGATCCACTGCAATTTTTCCTCAAACGGTATGCCCTTTTCGAGCAATACGAGCTTGACCTTGTTGTAGTAATTGCTTGCCGCAAATCCGCACAATGTGAGCATCCTGTCTCCTTCTGAGGTCGGGTCGGGTGGTTTCCATCCTGGGGCATGCAGTCTATCATTCCCCTCGATAACAAAACCCGATCACCTCCCCCATGCCTGCAGAACTGCTCGCCTCGCGCCATGACCAGACGCTGGTGCTGACGCTGTCCAATCCCGGCGCGAAGAATGCGCTGCATCCCGACATGTATGCGGCCGGCGTCGAAGCGCTCGAGACTGCCGAACGCGACCATGAAGTGCGAGCGATCGTGCTGACCGGCGCCGGCGGCGTGTTCTGCGCCGGCGGCAACCTGCACCGGCTGCTGGAGAACCGCGCGAAGGAACGCGCGGTGCAGGCCGAATCCATCGACCGGCTGCACGGCTGGATCGCGGCGATTCGCGACTGCAGCAAGCCGGTGATCGCTGCTGTCGAAGGCCCGGCGGCCGGCGCCGGCTTTTCGCTGGCGCTGGCCTGCGACCTGCTTGTGGCCGCGCAGTCGGCAAAATTCGTGATGGCGTATTCGAAGGTCGGCCTCACACCCGATGGCGGCGGCTCGTGGTTCCTGTCGCAGTCGCTGCCGCGGCAGCTGGCGACCGAGATCCTGCTCGAAGGCCAGCCGGTCACCGCCGCACGGTTGCACCAGGCCGGTGTGGTCAACCGCATCAGCGCCGATGGCGAGGCGCTGGCCACCGCGCTGGCCTGGGGCGACCAGCTGGCAGCGATCTCGCCGAACGCTGCGATGAACATCAAGGCGTTGCTGCGCGACGCGCCGTCCAACACGCTGCAGGCGCATTTCGAAGCAGAGAAACGCAGCTTCGTCGACAGCCTGCATCACCGCGACGGCCTCGAGGGCATCACCGCCTTCCTCGAAAAACGAAAGGCTGTGTACAAATGAGTTTCAACCCCCGCCGGCGCGTCTACCTGATGCGCCACGGCAGCGTCACGTATTTCGACAGCGCCGGCAAGCCGGTGCTGCCCGAACTGGTCCCGCTGAATGAACAGGGCCGCATGCAGGCGACCGCCGCCGGCCGCGTATTCGCCGAAGCCGGCGTGCGCTTTGACCGCGTGATCGTGTCGGGCCTGCCGCGCACCGTCGAAACCGCCGGGCGCGTACTGACCGAGACCGGCCAGCAGGTCGAACTCGAACACTGGCCGGAATTCGTCGAGATCCGCGGCGGCAAGCTGGCCAACATTCCCGACGCCGAACTCAAGGAAGCCTTCACCGGCGCGTTCGAGGGCGTGCCGCCGGAGGACAAGCGCTTCCTCGGCGGCGAGACCGTCGGCGGGCTGATGGACCGCATCCATCCGGGCATCGACAAGTTGCGCGCCGATCCCGACTGGGACACCGTGCTGCTGGTGCTGCATGGCGGCGTCAACCGCGCGATCCTGTCGTACGCGCTGACAGGCCAGCGTCTGTTCCTCGGCAATCTGGCGCAGACGGCCGGCTGCCTGAACGTGCTCGACGTCGGACAGGCGCCGGCCGACTGGGTGGTGCGCGTGGTGAACTACTCGCCGCTGTCGCAGCTGCAGGCCGAATCGCGCGGCACGACGATGGAAGCGCTGTTCCACCAGTACCGCCGCGCACGCGGCGTCTGACGTCGCAACGCACGCCCAGGACTTGCGGAGACCGAAAGCGATGTACGAAGAATTCGAAGGCACCCAACCCGTATCGGAGCGCATGAAGGTCGACCTCGGTGCGCTGGCCGCGTACATGCGCGAGCATGTGGCAGGCTTTGCCGGCGAACTGCAGATCGAGCAGTTCAAGGGCGGCCAGTCGAACCCGACCTTCCGGCTCACCGCCGGCCAGCAGCGCTACGTGCTGCGCACCAAGCCGGCGCCGGCCGCAAAGCTGCTGCCGTCCGCGCATGCGATCGACCGCGAGTACCGCGTGATGGATGCGCTGTCCAAAGCCGGCTTCCCGGTCGCGCGCCAACACGCGCTGTGCGTTGACGAATCCGTGATCGGGCGCGCGTTCTACCTGATGGAATTCGTCGACGGGCGCGTGCTGTGGGACCAGTCGCTGCCGGGCATGACGCGCGAACAGCGCGCCGCGCACTATGACGAAATGAACCGTGTAATCGCGCAGCTGCACAGCCTCGATTACCGGGCGCTCGGGCTGGAGAGCTTCGGCAAGCCGGGCAATTACTTCGCGCGCCAGATCGACCGCTGGACGAAACAGTACAAGGCGGCCGAGACCGAACAGATCGCGGCAATGGACGCGCTGATCGACTGGCTGCCGCAGAATATCCCGGCCGGCGAGATCACCACCATCGTGCATGGCGACTACCGGCTCGACAACATGATCTTCCATCCGACCGAGCCGCGCATCCTCGCGGTGCTCGACTGGGAGCTGTCGACGCTCGGGCACCCGCTGGCCGATTTCTCGTATCACTGCATGAGCTGGCACATCGCGCCCGGCCTGTTCCGCGGCATTGGCGGACTCGACCTGCCATCGCTCGGCATCCCGACCGAGGACGAGTACGTCGCGAAGTACAGCGAGCGTACCGGCATTGCGGTCAACAAGGAGGATCTGCGCTTCTACCTTGCGTACAACATGTTCCGCATGGCGGGCATCCTGCAGGGGATCATGAAGCGCCATCAGGAGGGCACCGCGTCCAGCGAGCAGGCGTTGCGCAGCGGACAGGCTGCGCGCCCGATGGCCGAGATGGGCTGGGCGTATGCGTCCGGCGCGAAGGCGCTGTAGGACGGTCAGTCGATTTCAGGCATCAACCATTCAAGCATCACGATTTCACGCATCACAAAACCACTAGTGAGGAGACCACGATGGAGTTTGCGTATTCGGACCGTTGCCAGGCATTGCGGGAGAAGCTGCTGAAGTTCATGGATGACCACATCTATCCGAACGAGCGCCGCTACAAGGAAGAAGTCGACCGCAACGGTCGCGAGAAGGGCAACCGCTGGATCCCGACCGAGATTGTCGAAGAGCTCAAGCCGATCGCGCGCGCGCAGGGCCTGTGGAACCTGTTCCTGCCGCAATCGCATCGTGCGCCCGAGGGGCTGTCCAACCTCGACTACGCGCCGCTGTGCGAGATCATGGGCCGCATCCCGTGGGTGCCCGAGGTGTTCAACTGCTCCGCGCCGGACACCGGCAACATGGAGACCATCGAGCGCTACGGCACCGAGGCGCACAAGACCGCATGGCTGGAGCCGCTGCTGCGCGGCGAGATGCGCTCGGCCTTCGCGATGACGGAGCCGGAGGTCGCATCCTCCGATGCGACCAACATCGGCACGCGCATCGAGCGTCAGGGCGACGAGTATGTGATCAATGGCCGCAAGTGGTGGATCTCCGGCGCCGGCGATCCGCGCTGCAAGATCTACATCGTGATGGGCAAAACCGATCCGAACGCGCCGCGCCATGCGCAGCAGTCGATGATCCTGGTGCCGGCCGACACCCCGGGCGTGACCGTGATCCGGCCGCTGTCGGTGTTTGGCTATGACGATGCGCCGCACGGCCATTGCGAAATGGTCTTCGACAACGTGCGCGTGCCGGCGTCGAACATCCTGCTCGGCGAAGGCCGCGGCTTCGAGATCGCGCAAGGCCGTTTGGGCCCGGGCCGCATCCATCATTGCATGCGCGCCATCGGCACGGCCGAGCGCGCGCTCGAGCTGATGTGCAAGCGACTCGACTCACGCGTTGCCTTCGGTCGCAAGATTTCCGAACAAGGCGTCTGGCGCGAGCGCATCGCCGAGTCGCGCATCATGATCGACAGCGCACGCCTGCTGGTGCTGAAGGCGGCGTACATGATGGATACCGTTGGCAACAAGGTCGCGAAGAGCGAGATCGCAATGATCAAGGTACTCGCGCCGAACGTCGCGCAGCAGGTGATTGACTGGGCGATCCAGGCGCACGGCGGCGGCGGCGTATCCGACGACTTCCCGCTCGCGGCCCTGTGGGCGCACAACCGCACGCTGCGACTGGCCGATGGTCCGGACGAGGTGCACCGGAATGCGATCGCCAAGCTGGAACTGGCGAAATACGTTAGCCTTCCGGGTGAATCGCTGGAGCTGCCGGTGACGCGTTCGTGACCTGGTGCGTCGCCGGCTGATGTCGCCGGCGAACAAAGTCACTGAGCCCCGGCCTGCGCCGGGGTGACGGTGTAAAAGCCGATGCCCCCTGAACCGTCATCCCGGCGAAAGCCGGGATCCATCGTTGTTCAACCCGTGGCCCTGTTCGTGGCGATGCGACCTTGGGTCCCAGCCTTCGCTGGGACGACGTCTTAAAGGCTGTCGGCTTTCAATTCGTCAGCCCGGCGCGAGCCGGACTCCGTTGTCATACACTCTGCCAACCATCCATACCACCGCCACAACCGCAACAAAAAATGATCGACCTCTACTCGATGGCCACGCCGAACGGCCACAAAGTCCACATCATGCTCGAGGAGTGCGGACTGCCTTATCGCGTGCACCACATCGACATCGGTGCCGGCGACCAGTTCAAGCCGGCATTCCTCGCGATCTCGCCGAACAACAAGATCCCCGCGATCGTCGACCCCGACGGACCGGACGGCCAGCCGTTTTCGCTGTTCGAGTCCGGCGCCATCCTCGTCTACCTCGCCAGCAAGGTGAA
>CAYZXP010000062.1:0-6693 GCA_964482415.1 uncultured Bifidobacterium sp.
TGTGGATGTGGCCGAATGCGCGCATCTCGGTGATGGGCGGCGAGCAGGCGGCCAGCGTGCTGGCCACCGTCAAGCGCGATGGCATCGAAGGCAAGGGCGGCAGCTGGAGCAAGGAAGAGGAAGAAGCCTTCAAGGCGCCGATCCGCCAGCAGTATGAGGCGCAGGGCCATCCGTATTATGCGAGCGCGCGCCTGTGGGATGACGGCGTGATCGACCCGGCCGACACGCGCCGCGTGCTGGCACTGGGCTTGTCGGCTGCATTGAATGCGCCGATACCGGAAACGAAGTTTGGCATTTTCAGGATGTAACGGATCAGCAAGTAATGAAGCAAGCAGCAGAAAACGATTGGGTCGCGCGCAGCCTGGCGGCCGTCTGGCATCCGTGCACGCAGATGCAGCACCACGAGACGCTGCCGCTGGTGGCGCTCAGCCATGGCAAGGGCGCGTGGCTGGTCGACCATGACGGCCGGCGCTATCTGGACGGCGTCAGCTCGTGGTGGGTGAACCTGTTCGGCCACGCGAACCCGCGCATCAATGCGGCATTGAAGGACCAGCTCGACCGGCTCGAGCATGCGATGCTGGCCGGCTTCACGCATGAGCCGGTGGTGCAGCTGTCCGAGCGGCTGGCCGCGAAGACCGCGCACGCGCTCGGCCATTGCTTCTTCGCGTCCGACGGCGCGTCGGCGGTCGAGATCGCGCTGAAGATGAGTTTTCATTACTGGCGCAATACCGGCCGCGAGCAGAAGCAGGAATTCGTCTGCCTGTCCGGCAGCTATCACGGCGAGACCGTCGGCGCGCTCGGCGTGACCGACGTGCCGATCTTTACCGAGGCCTACGGCGCGATGTACAAGCGCGCGCATGTGGTGGCGTCGCCGGCCGTTGCCGGCACCGAAGCGGCGCTGCAGCAGATGCGTGAGCTGTTCGAACGGCGCGCACAACAGATTGCTGCGGTGATCGTCGAGCCGCTGGTGCAGTGCGCGGTCGGCATGGCGATGTACGAGCCGGCCTACCTGACGCAGCTGCGCGTGCTGTGCGACGAGTTTTCGGTGCATCTGGTCGCCGACGAGATTGCGGTCGGCTGCGGCCGCAGCGGCAGCTTCTTTGCCTGCGAGCAGGCCGGCATCTGGCCGGACTTCCTCTGCCTGTCGAAGGGCATCAGCGGTGGTTACCTGCCGCTGTCGCTGGTGATGACGACGGATGACGTGTACCGCGCGTTCTACCACCCGGATACGGCGCGCGGCTTCCTGCATTCGCACTCGTACACCGGCAACCCGCTGGCCTGCCGTGCAGCGCTGGCGACGCTGGACATCTTCGACGAGGACGATGTGATCGCGCAGAACCGCGTGCGCGCGCAGAAACTCGGCGCGGCGCTGGCCAAGGTGGCCGACCATCCGGCCGTCGGCAAGGTGCGCCAGCGCGGGATGATCTGCGCGTTCGACGTCACGCCGGCGCAGGCGCAGGGTTTTTCGCGGCGCTTCTTTACCGAAGCGCTGCAGCAGGAGTTGCTGTTGCGGCCGATCGGGACGACGGTGTACTGGATGCCGCCGTATGTGCTGACGGACGAGGAGATTGCCTGGTTGGGAGCCACGACGATGGCGGTGCTGGAGCGTTGCGTATGAAGCAGGCGTCACCAGCGCGCGGGCAGGGACCCGGCTGGCGCGGGGTGACGCGTCAGGGGCTGTCAGCTTTTAAAACGTCGTCCCGGCGAAAGCCGGAATCCATGGTGGATCGACCAGAAACAAAAATCAAAACGGAAGACCGGAGCGAGACATGTTCAACAAAATCCTCATTGCCAACCGCGGCGAAATCGCCTGCCGCGTCGCAGCGACTGCGCGCCGCCTTGGCATAGCCACCGTTGCCGTCTACTCGGACGCTGACGCGAACGCGAAGCATGTCGCGCTGTGCGACGAGTCGGTGCACATCGGCGCCGCGCCCGCGAAGGAAAGCTACTTGCTGGCCGAGCGCATTATCGCGGCCGCCAGGCAGACCGGTGCGCAGGCCATCCACCCCGGCTATGGCTTCCTGTCCGAGAACGAAGACTTTGCCGCCGCCTGCGCCAATGCCGGCCTCGTGTTCATCGGCCCGCCGGCCTCGGCCATTCGCGCAATGGGCTCGAAATCGGCCGCGAAGGCGCTGATGGAAACGGCGGACGTACCGCTGGTGCCCGGCTATCACGGCGAGGAACAAGGGACTGATTTCCTGCGCGCGCAGGCGGACAAGATCGGCTATCCGGTGCTGCTGAAAGCCAGTGCCGGCGGCGGCGGCAAGGGCATGCGCATCGTCGAGCGCAGCGAGGATTTCGACGCCGCGCTGGCGTCCTGCAAACGCGAGGCGATCAGCAGCTTCGGCGACGACCGCGTGCTGGTCGAGAAATACCTGGTCCGCCCGCGCCATATCGAGATCCAGGTGTTCGCCGACACCCACGGCGATTGCGTGTATCTGTTCGAGCGCGACTGCTCGGTACAGCGCCGCCACCAGAAGGTGCTGGAAGAAGCGCCCGCGCCCGGCATGACCGACGCGCGTCGCCGCGCGATGGGCGAGGCGGCGGTGAATGCGGCGAAGGCCGTCGGCTACGTCGGCGCCGGCACCGTCGAATTCATCGCCAACCAGGACGGCAGCTTCTATTTCATGGAGATGAACACGCGGCTGCAGGTCGAGCATCCGGTGACGGAAATGATCACCGGCACCGACCTCGTCGAATGGCAGTTGCGCGTGGCCGCCGGCGAGCGGCTGCCGCTGCTGCAGCACCAGCTGCAGATCCATGGTCATGCGATCGAAGCGCGCATTTATGCGGAGAATCCGGAGAAGGGTTTCCTGCCGTCGATCGGCGCGTTGCAGCACCTGCGCATGCCGGACGCGGTGCAGTTCCAGAACGGTGATGTGCGCATCGACGCCGGCGTGCGCGAGGGCGATGCGATTTCGCCGTATTACGACCCGATGATCGCAAAGCTGATCGTCCGCGGCGACGACCGTGCGCAGGCACTTGCGCGGATGGCGCGGGCGCTTGCTGCGTTCGAGGTGGTCGGGCCGGCCACCAACGTCGCCTTCCTAGGCAGGCTGATTGCGTCGCAGCCTTTCGCCACGGCCGACCTCGACACCGGACTGATCGAGCGCCATCATGCGGCGCTGTTCCCGCCGGCCGGCGAGCCGTCGCTCGCGACCATCGCGCTGGCGGTGGCGCGGCTGGTGCTGCCGGAGGCGGCGTCGAATGATCCGTGGGATGCGGCGGGCGGCTGGCGCTTGTCGGGTGGCTATATGCGCCACCTGCGTTTTGCCAGCGACGGCGCCGGGCACGATGTCGAGCTCGCTTACCGGCGCGACGGCTGGCAGCTGTCGTGCGGCAGCACACAGGGGCTGGTGAGCGGTGTACAGAGGGCCGGCAACGACGTGACGCTGATGCTGGACGGCACGCGCGTGCAGGGCCGTGTGGTGCGCGCCGGCGACAGCTTCCATGTCTTCCATGCGGGCCGGCACCGGGTGCTCGACTGGAGCGACCCGATTGCGCATGCAGGCGAGCAGGAGTCCGAAGGCGGCCGGCTGACCGCGCCGATGCCGGGCAAGATCGTGCAGCTGCTGGTGGGCGCCGGCGCGGCGGTCGAGAAGGGTGCGCCGCTGCTGATTATGGAAGCGATGAAGATGGAACATACGATCAGCGCGCCCGCAAAGGGGCGCGTTGCGGAATTGCTGTATGCGGTCGGCGACCAGGTCGCCGAGGGCGCACAGCTGTTGTCATTTACGCCGGAAGAAGGCTGAGAGGGGCGCGATGGGATTGCCGTCGAAAGTAAAAGTCGTTGAGGTTGGCCCGCGCGACGGGCTGCAGAACGAGAAGGAAACGATTCCCGCCGAGGTCAAGATCGCGCTGGTCAATCGCTTGTCCGCGGCAGGTTTTGCGAACATCGAGGCCGCGTCGTTCGTGTCGCCGAAGTGGGTGCCGCAAATGGCCACGTCGACCGAGGTGATGCAGCAGGTCGTGCGCCGTCCCGGCACGCTGTATTCAGCGCTGGTGCCGAACATGAAAGGCTTCGAGGCGGCGCTGGCAGCGCGCGCGGACGAAGTGGTGATCTTCGGCGCGGCGTCGGAAGCCTTCTCGCAGAAAAACATCAATTGCTCGATCGCCGAATCGATCGAGCGCTTCCGCGACGTCGCGCAGGCGGCGAAAGCGAATGGCGTGCGGCTGCGCGGCAGCATCAGCTGCGCGCTCGGCTGTCCTTACCAGGGTGAGGTCGCGCCTGATGCGGTCGCCGATGTCACGCAGCGCCTGCGTGATTTGGGCTGCGACGAGATCGATATCGCCGACACCATCGGCGTTGGCACCGCCGGCAAGGTGAAGCAGGTATTCGAGCGCGTCGCGCGCGACTTCCCGCTTGAGCGGCTGGCCGGTCATTTCCATGACACTTACGGGCAGGCGCTGGTGAATATTTACGCAGCGCTGGAAGTTGGCGTGTCGATCTTCCATTCGTCGGTCGCCGGGCTCGGCGGATGCCCGTATGCAAAAGGCGCAACGGGCAACGTGTCGACCGAGGATGTGCTGTATCTTCTGCACGGGTTGGGTTTACATACCGGAGTCGATCTCGATGCCGTCGTCGATGCAGGGCAATTCATCTCGCAGCATCTGGGTCGCAAGGCATCCAGCCGCGCCGGCAATGCGATCGCTGCGCGCCGCGCGACGGAGGCCGCACGATGAAAGACACGCTGAAACCCGGCCTGCGTTTCGAATGGCAGACCACGGTGCCCGAGCGTTCGGTGGTGCCTGCGCTGTTTGGCGAGCACATCGGTTTTGCGCAGCAGATGCCGGCGGTGCTGGCCACTGGCTACATGGTCGGGCTGATGGAGCTGGCTTGCACGCAGGCGATCATTCCGCACATGGACTGGCCGGCCGAGCAGAGCTTGGGCACGCATGTGAGCTTTTCGCATCTTGCGGCCACGCCGCCGGGCATGACGCTGACGATACGCGGCGAACTGCTCGAGGTCGACGGCCGGCGCGTGCGCTTCCGCGTCGAGGCCTGGGACGGGCTCGACAAGATCAGCGAAGGCGAGCATGAGCGCACCATCGTCCTCGCGGAAAAATTCCACGCCCGCCTCGCGGAGAAAAAACAGCGTGCGGGCGTCTGAAGCCATGGCAGCGAATCTTCCCAACGGCTTTGACCCGCGCACGCACGCGGGGCCGATGCCGTCGCCGTGCATCGGCATCTGCGTGATGGATGACGCCAGCGGCCTGTGCAAGGGCTGCCAGCGCACCATCGACGAGATCATCGACTGGGGCTCGGCACCGGAAGCGCGCAAGCGCCAGGTGTGGCTGGCGATTGTGCAGCGCCGTGCAGAAGGCTGAGCCGGCGATGCAGCGCATTGGCTACCAGCCCACGGCCGTCGTCACCGGCCCGGCCTACAGTCCGTGGTTCAAGATGCTCGCCACGCTGTTTACCTTCGGCCTGGCCGGCTACGCGGCCAGCTTCATGCTGCGGCATGGCGACGGCTTTGGTTCGCAGGCCTTGCTGCTCGGCGTGATCCTGCTGCTGTTGCTGTCCTATCGCAGTTTCCTGCAGGCGACGGTGACGATCGATGCCGACGGCATCCGCCAGACCGGCCTGCTCGGCAAGGAAGTGCTGTGGAACGAGGTGCGCGGCGCGAAGCTCATCGGCCTGCCGCGCGCCGGCTGGCTGTCGCCGCCGCGGCTGGTGGTGCGTACCGGTGTCGCGTTCTGCACGTTCAACGGCGGTACGCAGGAACTGCTCACCGAGTTCGCGCGTATCTCGCTTGCCTACGAAATGAAAAAATGAATTTCCCGGACACGATGCGCGTGCTCGAGCGCGGCTGGCTTTCGTCAAACAATGTGGTGTTCATCGGCAAGCATCGGACGGCGATCGTCGATACCGGCTATTGCACGCACGGCGAGCAGACGCTGGCGCTGGTGCGGCACCTGCTGGACGGGCGGCCGCTGGACGCGATCTACAACACGCATCTGCATTCCGATCATTGCGGCGGCAACCGCATCCTGCAGTCGCATTATCCGCAGGTGCGCACCCATGTGCCGGAAGCCGAATTTGCGCGCGTCAACGACTGGGAGCAGATGGCGCCGACCTTCGCTGCCACCGGCCAGCGTTGCGAAGCCTTCCGTGCGGACGCGCCGATCCGGCCGGGCGACGAGATCGAGCTCGGTGACCTGCGCTGGGACGCGCTGTATGCGCCCGGCCATCATCCGTATTCGCTGCTGCTGTTCAACCGGCAGCACGGCATCCTGATTTCTGCCGATGCGCTGTGGGAAAAAGGTTTTGGCGTGGTGTTTCCGGCGCTCGACGGCTGGGGCGGTTTTCGTGAGACGCGCGCGACGCTGGACATGATCGACGACCTGCAGCCGGCCGTCGTGATTCCCGGGCATGGCAAGCCGTTCACCGATGTGCAGCAGGCGCTGAAGGAAGCGTATTCGCGCATCAGCTATCTGGAAGCCGATCCGGTGCGCAATGCGCAGAACGGCATCAAGGTGCTGCTGAAATTCCTGCTGATGGAACGGCAGAAAATCCGCCTGACCGATGTGCCGGCGCTGCTGGCCGGCATACCGCTGGTGACGGCGGCGAATCGCCGCTACATGAACTACGGGCTGATCCACCTCGCGCACTGGGCGATCACCCAGCTGCGGCGCGCGGGCGCGCTGGCGGTGGAGGAGCAGTTCATTGTGAATGTCGAGGGAGG
Source organism: uncultured Bifidobacterium sp. (assembly GCA_964482415.1). GTDB lineage: Bacteria > Pseudomonadota > Gammaproteobacteria > Burkholderiales > Burkholderiaceae_D > Pernthalerella. The sequence goes on from CAYZXP010000062.1 coordinate 6,687, forward strand.
GCGGTGA
>CAYZXP010000062.1:6793-9063 GCA_964482415.1 uncultured Bifidobacterium sp.
GGGCGCGCTGGCGGTGGAGGAGCAGTTCATTGTGAATGTCGAGGGAGGGCGGTGACGGGGCCACCGTAGAGCCCTGGCAACGCCGTCCCGGTCACCGCCCCATTGAAGGCTGAGGGCAGGCCGGACCCGATCGCCGCTGAACCCATGGCGTCATTCCGGCATCCCGTGCCTGCCCGTCACCCCCGTCGCACCCACTCCTTCACCACTTCCTCCACCCCGCGCCCTTCGCGCAGGTCGGTGTCCTGTTGTCCGGACATGATGTCGTCGAAAGCCTGCCGGATGTTGTCGCGCGGCTCGCTCTGCTGGCTGTCGTCGGATTCGTCGCGTTCATGTGGCAGGCGTGGCAGCACGTCCTTGCGCTGCGGCCTTTGTGTACTGACCTGGAATGGCTTGCCGTCGGTCTTCATGGGAACCTCCCGTTGAAAACCTTTGGACACGCCGGACTGCAAAGAAAATCCGGCGCGATGCCCTGCGTCAGGGTTGGTCTTTGAATGGCACCACAGCCGTCACGAAATACTCGGTGTCACCGAAACAGGCGGTCGGCACGCCCTTGTGCTGCTCGTAGGTGAGGATGACCTTGCGGCCGGCGTTGCGGTTCAGCGCCTCGACGAGGCTGTCGTCACGCACCGAAAATTCGAACTTCTCCGGGATGGCGCCCGGCATGCTGGTCAGCAGCAATTCACCTTCCCAGGTCTTGCACAGCCAGCCCTTTTTCGAAAATTTTTGCAGCAGGCCGGCGCGCTCGCCGGACGAATACGACCAGTGCAGCGTCAGCCAGGTATAGCCGCCCAGCGCGAGCAGCGCGACGATCAGCAGCGTCAGCAAGAGGTTCATCGGTTTGCGCATGTCGGTATCGTCCAGTCAGGAAAGGGCAGGGGCATCGCGCGGCTCAGCCGCCTTCGATGATGAAAAAGCGTCCGGTCGAGTAGTTCTGCCGGATCTCGCGCAGCCGCGTGTAGGCTTCCGAGTGATACCAGGCGCGCGCCTGCTCGACCGACGGGAATTCCACGATCACCGTGCGCAGCCCCGCATGATGCTGGTCGTCCTCGCCTTCAAGCTGCTCGCGCAGGCCGCCGCGCGTCAGCACGTGCCCGCCATAGGGCTCGAAAGTCGGCAGCGTGTATTTGCTGTATTCCTGCGCATAACGCTCAGGATCATGAATGGTCACTTCGGCGACCACATAGGCTTTCTTCATTACTGTCCCGTCCCGGTTGCTTTTGCTTTATTTCGGATAGGCGGTGGCCATCACGCGCGCACGTGCCGCGGCGTATTCGCGCTTGAGCCGTGCGACCATCTCGGCCACCGTCGGCACGTCCTCCATCAGGCCTACGCCCTGGCCGGCGCCCCAGATGTCGCGCCAGGCTTTCGCGCCGCTGCTGGTCGAGAAGTTCATCGCCGTCTTGTCCGCCTGCGGCAGGTTGTCCGGGTCGAGGCCGGCATTGACGACCGACTTCTTCAGGTAATTGCCGTGCACGCCGGTGAACAGGTTGGTGTAAACGATGTCGGCGGCGCTCGATTCGACGATCGCCTGCCGGTAACCCTCGCTGGTATTGGCTTCCTGCGTCGCCAGCCAGCGCGAGCCGATGTACGCGAAATCCGCGCCCATCGCCTGCGCCGCGAGGATTGCGTCGCCGCTGGCGATCGAGCCCGACAGCGCGATCGGGCCGTCGAAGAACTTGCGCACTTCGCCGACCAGCGCAAACGGCGACAGCCCGCCTGCATGGCCGCCGGCGCCGGCCGCCACCAGGATCAGCCCGTCGACGCCGGCCTCCAGCGCCTTCTGCGCGTGGCGGATCGAGATCACGTCATGCAGCACGATACCGCCATAGCTGTGCACCGCATCCAGCATTTCCTTCGGCGGCGCGCGCAGCGATGAAATGATGATCGGGATCTGGTGCTTCACGCACACCTCAACGTCATGCGCGAGGCGGTCATTCGACTGGTGCACGATCTGGTTCACCGCGATTGGCCCGATGATCGCTTCCGGATGCGCGTCGCGATGCGCTGCCAGCGCCTGCTGAATCTCGGTCAGCCACTGGTCGAGCATTTCCGCCGGGCGTGCATTCAGCGCCGGAAACGCGCCGACGATGCCGGCCTTGCACTGCTCGGTAACCAGCTTCGGCCCGCTCGCAATGAACATCGGTGATCCAATGACGGGAAGGCTGAGGTGCTGCAGGACGGCGGGCAAAGCCATGCGTAAGTCTCCCTATTTTTGTGATCGCTCGATTATAGGTCACCGCGTTCCTGGCGCGCAGCCATCAGGGACAGCC
>CAYZXP010000062.1:9163-15321 GCA_964482415.1 uncultured Bifidobacterium sp.
TGATCGCTCGATTATAGGTCACCGCGTTCCTGGCGCGCAGCCATCAGGGACAGCCAGCCCATGAACTGTTCGATGCGCAGTGCCAGTTCGGCCGGCGATTCAGGGGCGGGCAGGCCGCACACGAAATGTGCGAACAGTGCGCGTGCATCGTCGTCCATCGCGCGCTGCACCGTTTGCCAGACGGTGACCCGGCAGCCGGTGGCCGGCATGCCGGGTTCGGTGCCGATGAAGCGATAGGGCAGCGCCTTTTGCTGCCATTCCTGCATGATGTCGGCAGCGGCCTGCTGCAGTGCCGCCCGGTCGACGGGCACGCGCAGATGCCAGGCTTCGTTGGCCGGATACAGCGCTTCGTTTTCCCTTGCGTTGAGCCAGCGGATGTCCCACTCATGGATCGTCGACAGCGCCGGGTCGAGCCGGAAGCCCGAGCGTAGCAGGCGCGTGCCGATCGGGCGCCCCGGCTGCGTGCGATCCGGCACCACCGACAACAGCGGGGCAATCCACGCATGGCCGAGCGCCACGCCGGCGGTCGGGCATACCTGGATGGTGCCGAACGTGGCGCCGCGGGTCAGTACCTGCGCAGCGAGGGCCGGCATCGTGCCGGCGTCAGCGGCAGGCGCCAGCGCGAGTACTCGCTCGACTTCGCGGAACAACAGCGAACGCGGGCCGGCGACCAGTGTCATCAGCTCGGTGCCGGGGCCGAACAGCTTGCGAGCCAGCAGCAGCTCGAGCAGGTCGCGCAGCACGGTGGCGTACAGTTCGTCGTCGCGGCATGCGATCAGTACCGTCAGCGTGCGCAGGTCGATGATCAGCTCATCTTCTTGCCAGTCGACGCTGCTGACTGGTGGCAGCGGCGCGGCGGCGATCGTGTCCTTCGGCCTCGCGTCCAGCCCGACCGCCTGCGCCAGCGCGCCGGCGATGCCGGTCAGCTCCTTCAGCGTGATGCCGGCCGCGGCATACCGGGCGGCGAAGGCGGCCAGCAGGTCACGCGCCTGCTGCGCCTGCGCCGGCGTCAGACGCCGCGCCGGGTCGATGCCGGCTTCGGTGGCGGCGACGGCCTGTGCGGCCGTACTGATTGCCATGTGCAGTTCCCGCGTGAACATCAGGGTGCGTTGCCGCTGGTGCGGCGGGCCGTTGGTGAAGCCGTGCTCCTTGAGCATCTTGTCATCCACCACCGACTCCATTACCGCGCAGCCGAAGCGCTGCGCCTTCAGCAACTGCCCGAGCTGTTCGAGCTCGCCGGCGTCCAGCGCGGACAAGTGCGCATGCAGCAGCTTGCTGTAGACGGTGCGGCTGTGCTCGTCGTCCGGCAAGCCGGGGCAGATCGAATTCACCAGTGAATCCATCGCCTGCGCCAGCAGTGCCGGCGGCCTGAACAGCCCGAGGTCATCCATCGCCAGCGTGGCGCGCATCAGCCGGCGCAGGCTCTGCGCGGTATGCCAGGTGGCGTCGAAATAGTAGTGGGCGCGCTGCTGGACGAGCCAGCCGGCCGGTACCGGCCGGCGATTCCGTGTCTGCAGCAGCGGTGTGTTCGGTACGCGTGCATTGGCCGCAGCAACCAGGTCGGTGCGCGCGCGGTGGGTGCGCCGGTTGTAGTGGACGATATGGATGGCGCGCAGCATGACTGTCCTCCTTCAGGGGGTGAGCGTATGAAGCCGCAAGGGTGCGGGCATCCTCTGACGGGGGATTGTCTTCGTCGCGCGATGACGCAGGCAGGAAAACAGCTTGAAGAACATCAATGACCGCCAGCATTCGGTTCGGTCAATGACGCGTGCCGGAGCGGGCAAAGACCGGGCTGAACTGCCTGCGCCGATCGGCTACACAGGCAGCGCCTGAAACTGCCGTGAACGGAGAAAAGAAACCATGGCCCGTCCTGAATCACTTGGTCTGAATACCCCGGTTCCACTCACCCGCTCGTCGGACGCCGATCCGTCTATGCCGACCACGACCGCCCAGCCGGTGCGAGCGCCCGTGCTGTCCAATCGTCCGCCGTCATCACAGACGACTGAACTGACGGCGGTCGACCCGGCCCGTGCAGAAGCGGCGGCAAGGGCAGAAAAGGTTCGCGGACTCGCGCTTCAGTTCTTCTGTCGTGCGCTTGGCGTCTCTCCCGGGCAGGCCGCAGACGCCCAGATGCTGCATCACTACCTGCAGGCGCCGATGGATGGCGCACCGCTGGCGATGGACGCCGCATGGCAGGAACAGCTGCTTGGCGATGGCAAGTTCGATCTCTGGATCGGCAAAATCCGGGAAGCATGCATGCCGATACAGGTCGCCGGATCGGCTGCCTATGCCAGCGTGGCAATGCAGCGGGTGTTTGAAGGCATGGCCGATGGCACCGCCGTGTTCCTGCCTGTCCTGTACGAACTCGGCGCACGACTCGACCATATTGCTTTGTGCGCCGCGCTCGACGTCAACCTCGACCTGCACAGTCTCGAGAGACTCGGCAGCCGCCTCTGCACGCACTTCCTTTGCATGACCGTACTGTCGCCGCGCCTGCGCGTCGAGCCGCAGGCTTTCCCTGAGCCACGGCCATCGGCTGACGACATTACGGACGACCTCATCGAGGCTTTCCAAACCTATGCGCAGGTGTACCAGCAATGGCTGATGCGGATCAGCGAACGGCAGCTGGACGACCCTCGCAAGGACAAGTTGCATCGGCTGTTGCGCACCGCCGACCTGCACGAATGGATGGACGACAATGTGAAGCATCTCGAAGGACTGGGCCCGCGCCGGCAGGCGTTCACCGAGATGGCCAACCGCTGCCTGACCGCGCCGCTGGCCAACTCGCCGATGTCCTTCCTGCTGAATTGCCTGCTGAAGGTCTTCGAATCCTATCCGCAGAATCTGGAACGGCAGGTTGAGCAGCTTCAATTGCGGGTCGACGACCCTGACACGCGGGCCAGCGAGCGCGACCGGGACGCGCTAGCGCGGCGGCGCGCCGACCTGCAGCTGCAGTGCCAGTTGTGGGCGGAGGACCTGGTAATCATCCGCCGCGAACTGGTGAAGATCGATGCGCTCGATCATGCCGGCAAGTCGTACCTGATCAGCCAGCTGTCGCTGCTGGCGCAGGCGGAATACCGCCCGCGCAACGGTGCGATCGACTTGCGCGCCGTGTTCCTGCGCGCCAGCCGCCGGCACGAAACGATCGCAGAGACTGACGAACCGGATCAGTGATCGGTGCCGACGATCTCCAGCCACTGCATGAACCGGTTCATCCGCAGCGCCAGGTCGGTCGGCGATTCGGGGTCGGCGAGGCCGGCGTTGAAGTATGCGAACAGCGTGCGCGCATCGTCGTCCATGCCTTGCACGATCGCCTGCAGCACGCTGGCTCGGCAGCCGTGGCTGGGCATGCCGGGCGCGGTGCCGGTGAAGCGGTAGGGCAGGCCTTCCTCCTTCCACGCCTGCGCCACATCGACCGCGGCCTGCTTCAGGCGCTCGCGTTCCACCGGCACCATCACATGCCACGCATGCTCGTCCTGGAACAGCGCCGCGTTTTCGTGCGCGTTCAGCCACCGCACCGGCCACTGCCGGACTTCGCAGTCGTCCGGCTCCAGCCGGAAGCCCGGATGCATGTAGCGCGTGCCAATGTTCACGGAGGGTTTCGTCTTGTCCGGCAGGATCGACAGCTGCGGGCCGATCCACGCATGGCCGAGTGCAATGCCGACCGTCGGCAGCACCTGGACCTTGCCCATCGCGCCGGCGGTGGCCAGCACCCGCGCGGCGCTGGCGCGCAACGCCGGCTCGGGGGCGGCCGGCTGCGCCGAGACGATTCCGTTCAACGCTTTCTGCATCCGCGTACGGTCGGCGCTGCACAGCCGTGACGGATGCGCATGCGCGCCGAACATCTTGCGCGTGACCAGCAATTCGGTCAGGTCGCGCAGCAGTTCGCCCAGCAACCGGCCGTCGGTGTCGGCGGCCAGCGCCTTGATGGCTGCCGCGTTGATCAGCAGCGCGTCGTCCTTCCAGTCCAGCAGGCTGCCGCGCGGCGTTGCCTGCACCGCATGGCCGAGCGCCGGCGCCGGCAGTCCCAGTACGTCCGAAAGTTGTCCGGCGATCGCCACGATATCCGCGACCGATTGCGCGCCGGTCGGCCAGTGCAGCGCCGCGTCCAGCAGGCACTGGCGCGCCGCGCGGCTCTGGTCTTCGCCCGGCACGCTGCCGGGCAACGGGCGTCGCCCGATCGCGGCCGCATGGTCGATCGCATCGTCGAGCAGGTGGTGCCAGTCGGACGGCAGCACGGCCCGGTCCTGCGGCTGGCCGGTCGCAAAGCCGAACTCGTCGTAGATGTCTTCCTGCGCCGCAGTCTTGCCGCTGACGCCGTCATAGCCGCTGGACTTCAGCGCGCGTGCCAGCGACTTCAGCTCTTCCGGCTCGAGTCCGGACAGGTGCATGTTCAGCAGCAGGCCGAAGTACGCATGGCTTTCGCTGTCCTGTCCGCCCTGCGGGCAGGTCGATGCCACCAGCGTGTTGACCGCGCTGACCATCAGCGCTTCATCCGGCACGCGCCCGAGCGTGTGTCCCGGTTCGCGATACGCGTGCAGCACCGTGCGCAGCGTCAGCGCCGATTGTGCCGAGGCGTCGAAATAATGGGTGGCTTGCTGCGTCCGTGCCCAGGAAGGCGGTGGTGCGGCAGCCGGGCGATTGCGCATGTCAGGCGGGCGCCGGCCGGCATGCGGGCCGGCCGCTGAGCCCGGGACAGAGCGTGCAGTACGCGTGGTGCGGGTCGTGCGCGTGGTGCGTATCGTCAAGGCGTGCATCCGATGTCTCCCTGTAAGTTGACCGAATGATTCATCAGGGTCGATGAACCGGTGCTGATCGTGCACCCGGGCGTTGACAGGTGATCATCGGTGCGGTTGACGTTTGTCAACCGCGTGAACGGAAATGTTCGGTTGCTGGTTCGGTGCGGAAATCGTTACTGATAGCTGCGTGCGTCCTCGATCACCTTGCCGTCATTCGGCAGAGTACCTAACGCTTGCAGCTTCACGTTGCCGCGCAGCTTGGTCACATCGCGGATCGACGCGACGATCGCCTCGATCTCATCGAGCGAGCCTTGCGGATCGGCGACTTCGCAGTGCAGCGTCATCTCGTCGTTCGCCATTTCGCCGGACACGACCAGGCGCGCCTTGCGGATGACGGAATGGCGGCGCGCGATATCGGCCACCTGCGAAGGATGCACGAACATCGCGCGCACCTTGGTGGTCTGGTCCGCGCGTCCCATCCAGCCGCGGATGCGCGTGTTCGTGCGGCCGCAGGGCGACGCGCCCGGCAGCACGGCCGACATGTCGCCGGTGGCGAAACGCACCAGCGGATAGTCCGGATTGAACGACGTGATCACGATCTCGCCGACTTCGCCTTCGGGCACCGGATCGCCGGTACCGGGACGCACGATCTCCAGCAGCAGCGTCTCGTCGAGCACCATGCCCGGATTCACCTTGCCGTCGCTGAGCGTCTCGTAGGCGATGTTGCCGATGTCGGCCGAGCCATAGGTTTGCAGCACGAAGGGCACGCCATGCTCGTTCAGCCATTGCCGCAGCGACGGCGGCAGCGCCTCGGCGCCCACCAGCGCCATTTGCAGCGACCGGATGTCTTCGCCCATTTCCTGCGCCTTCTCGACGATGATCTTCAGGAAGGAGGGTGTGCCCGCATACACTTTCGGCTTCAGCAGGTTCATCGCCTGCACCTGCATCTCGGTCTGGCCGATGCCGGCCGGGATCACCGGGCAGCCGAGCTGCGCTGCACCGCCCTCGACCATCAGGCCGGCCGGCGTGAAGTGATAGGCGAAGCAGTTCTGGATCAGGTCGCCGGCGCGCACGCCCAGCGCGTGGAAGGGGCGCGCATAGCGCCACCAGTCGGCGCCGCGTCCTTCGGGGTCAAAGATCGGGCCTGGCGACATGAAGATCCGCGACAGCTGTCCGGCCGGCGTCGTATTCAGCCCGCCGAACGGCAGCGCGGCCTTCTGCAATTCCTTCAGTTGCGACTTGCGCGTGACCGGCAGCTGCGCGAGCGCGGCGCGGCTCGTCACCTGCTGCGGGTCGACATCCTTCAGGATCGCGGCCCAGCCGGGAGCCTGTTTCGCGCGCGCGACCAGCGCGGGCAGGGTGGACAGCAGGTCCTTTTCGCGCGCGGACGGATCGCGCGACTCGAGAGCGTCGTACAGG
>CAYZXP010000063.1:0-5348 GCA_964482415.1 uncultured Bifidobacterium sp.
ACGCCGGAATTCGAGAAAGTGCTGAAGAAGCACGAGCGCGTGAAGGTGCCGATGGTGGCCGTGATCACGCAGCATCCGCGCGCGCTGGTGCTCGGCACGCTGGCCGGCACCGGCGAATTCGTGCTGTTCTACCTGACCACGGTGTTCACGCTGAGCTGGGCCACGTCGTCGCTCGGCTACGCTCGCGCCGATTTCCTCGTGCTGCAGCTGATCTCGGCGATCTTCTTCGCCGGCTTCATCCCGGTGTCGGCAAAACTGTCGGATGCGCGCGGCCGCGCGTCGGCAATGATCATCGGCTCGATCGGCATCATCATCTTCGGCCTGGTGCTCGGGCCGATGCTGCAGGCGGGCAGCCTGACCACGGTGCTGGCGCTGTCGATCGGCATGGCGCTGATGGGCACCTGCTTCGGCTCGTTCGGCACGCTGATGTCGGACCTGTTCCCGGCCGAAGTGCGCTACACCGGTTCGTCGCTGGCCTTCAACCTGGCCGGCATTCTCGGCGCATCGTTCGCGCCGTACATTGCGACCTGGCTGGCCACGAACTTCGGCCTGCAGTTCGTCGGCTACTACCTGTCCGGCATGGCGCTGATGAGCCTCGTGGCGCTGCTGATGATCCGCAGCCTGCTGGCCCGCCGCGCGCACGGCACGAATTGAATCACCAAGGAGTTGAACATGTTGAATGAAGCACAGACCACGGCTGCGGCCGCCGAATTGCTGAAGCTTTGGCAGGCACGCGGCCGCTGCGTCGCGCTGCCGCAGGACGTGCGTCCGGGCAGCCGCGCCGAAGGTTACGCAGTGCAGGGCACGATGGCCGCTATGCAGGGCCATCCGCAATTCGGCTGGAAGATCGCCGCCACCAGCGTCGACGGCCAGCGCCACATCGGCGTCGACGGCCCGCTCGGCGGCCGCCTGTTTGCCGACCGCGTGCTGCCGAACGGCGCAGCGGTCACGCTGGACAAGAACCTGATGCTGGTCGCCGAGATCGAGTTTGCATTCCGCTTTGCGCGCACGCTTGCGCCGCGCGCGCAGCCGTACACGATGGACGAGGTGCTCGATGCAGTCGCCTGCGTGCATCCGTCGATCGAGGTGCCGGATTCGCGTTATGAAAATTTCGTCACGGCCGGCGCGCCGCAGCTGATCGCCGACAACGCCTGCGCGAACCTGTTCGTGCTCGGCCCGCGCGCCGACGACTGGCGCGGCTTCGATTACGTGAACGAGGAAATCAAGGTCACGCTGAACGGCGAGCCGACCGGCTCGGGCTTCGGCCGCAATGTGCTCGGCGACCCGCGCGCCGGCCTCGCCTGGCTCGTCAATGAACTGTCCGCGCTCGGCATCGCCTGCGAACAGGATCAGGTCGTCACCACCGGCACCTGCCGCGTGCCCGTCACCGTAAAACCGGGCGACCGTGTCGAAGCCGACTTCGGCGTGCTCGGCAAGGTCGGCTGCAGCTTCGTCTGATCTTCCCGCGGACCGGCGCTCGCCGGTCCGGCTCCTCCGCTTTGAATGACCGACCCGCAGCGCGTTCGCACGCGTTGCGGGTCGGCGCTCGCGCTCAGCCGGCGAAGGTTGTCGCCGCCGCCATGTACAGCGGTATGCCCAGCAGCAGGTTGACCGGGAAAGTCACGCCGATCGGCAGGCCGAGGTACATCGACGGATTCGCCTCCGGCACCGCATGGCGCAGCACCGCCGGCACCACGATGTAGGACGCGCTGGCCGACAGCACCATCAGCAGCGCCGTGTCGCCGGCCGGCAGTTGCAGCAGCAGCGCCAGCAGCAGCGCGAGCGTCGCATGCACGAACGGCGACAGGATCGCGTAACCCAGCAGCACCGGCGCCTTGCCGCGCGTTTCGCGCAGGTTCTTTGCCACCACCAGTCCCATGTCGAGCAGGAAGAAGGCCAGCATGCCCTTGAACAGGTCGGCTGAGAACGGCTTCATCACCGCCTTGCCGGCGTCGCCGCTGACGAAGCCGATCACCAGCGAGGCCATCAGCAGCAGGTGGGTGCCGTTGGTCAGCGACTCGTGCAGCACCTCGCGGATCGACATGCCGGCGCCGCCGGCGCCGCCGGCCACCAGCGTGCCCTGGGCGCTGACCTGCAGCGGCTGCGCGGCAGCCTGGCGGCGCAGCAGGTTGGCCAGCACGATCGCGACGATGATCGCGGGCGATTCCATCAGCACCATCGCCACGGCCATGTGGCCGCCGACAGCGACGCCCTGCGACTCGGCGGCCTGCATCGCCGTCACGAAGGTCACCGCGCTGACCGAGCCGTAGGACGCGGCCACGGCGGCCGCGTCAAACTTCGGCACGCGGTTTTTCAGGAATGCATAGCCAAGCATGGGCACGGCAAAGGCCATCAGCACCGCGGCCAGCAGGGTGGCGGCGATGGTCGGGCTGAGGCCGGACGCGGCCAGCGCGAAGCCGCCCTTCAGGCCGAGCGCCATCAGCAGGTACAGCGACAGGAACTTGGCGATCTGCGCGGGGATCTCGAGGTCCGAACGCAGCAGGCCGGCGATGATGCCGAATACGAAAAACAGGATGGCGGGGTCGAGAAAATTTTGCATGAAGGCTCCTTTGTTGCGGCGCAATGATAGAAGCGGCAATGCATAAGGTAAAATCAATTTTAACGACTAAAACCATAGATTTAACCCTATGAATCTGACTTTCCGCCAGCTGAGGCTCGTGATTGCGCTCGCCGATACCGGCAGCGTCAGCGGCGCGGCCAGCGCGATGCACGTGACGCAGCCGACCGTGTCGATGCAGCTGAAGGAGATCGCGCAGGCGGTCGGCATGCCGGTGCATGAAGTGATCGGGCGGCGCGTGTTCCTGACCGACGCCGGGCGCGAGCTGGCCGCTACCGCGCGCGCGGTGGCCGACGAATGGGAGGCGCTCGAGCAGAAGCTCGACGCGATGCGCGGCCTGACGCGCGGCCGCTTGCGCGTGTCGGTGGTCAACACCGCGAAGTACTTCATCCCGCGCATGCTCGCCGGCTTCTGCGCGCGCCATCCGGAGATCGACATCTCGCTCGAGGTGCTGAACCGCGACGGCGTGGTGGCGCGGCTGCGCGAGAACCGCGACGACCTGTACATCATGTCGATGCCGCCGGCCGACATGGACCTCGAGGACAGCGTGTTCATGCCGAACCCGCTGCTGCTGGTCGCGCCGCCCGGCCACCCGCTGACGCGCCGGCGCGGGTTGCCGCTGCAGCAGCTCGCCGGCGAGCGCTTCATCCTGCGCGAGCAGGGGTCGGGCACGCGGATGGCGACTGACCAGCTGTTCCGCGAACTGGATTTCCGGCCGCGGCTGCGGCTGGAGATGGGCAGCAACGAAGCGATCCGGCAGTCGGTGGCCGGCGGTCTCGGCGTGGCCGTGCTGTCAGCCCATGCGCTCGGCGAAGGCGTAGCCGGCGATGCGGTCGCGGTGCTGGACGTGCAGGGCTTCCCGGTGCATTCGCAGTGGCATGTGGTCTGCCCGAAAGGCAAGCGGCTGTCGCCGATCGCGACCGTGTTCCGCGAGCACTTGCTCAAGGGCGCCGCGCAGGAGGCGGCGCCTGCGGCGCCGAAATCCCGCCGAAGGCAGGCGGGATAAGGCGGTCCTGTCATGTGCTGCTGCTAAACTATGCGGGCCATGCGCAAGCTCATCGCCTTCCTGCTGATCGCCCTGGTGACCCTGCAAGCCGCGTTTGCCGCGGCGGGCAGCGCCTGCCTGCACGAACGGGATTCGGGCGCGCATCACTTCGGCCATCATGCGCACCAGCACCGCACGCCGGCGCCGGACCATCCGGCCACCGCCGATACCGGCGACCTCGACAACGACCATGACTGCACGACCTGCCACGCGAATGCGCTGAGCGGCGTGCCGGCCGGGCTGCACTGGCCGGTCCTGCCCGAAGGGAAGGCCGTCGTTGCCGACGGCGCCCCGGTCCACCTGTCACCGCCACCGCCTGCACGACCCGAACGGCCCAACTGGCCGGCCCGCGCCTGAGCCGGGGAAACCCCTCCCCATCCCTAACGTTCCGGCCGGCGCCTGCGTGCGACGGCCGCTCATGGAGAGAAGGATGTCTTTCAAAGTATTTTCACGCCCGCGCGCACTGCGTGGCGCGCTGTCGCCGACGCTGCTGGCCGTGCTGCTGACGCTGGGCCACGCCCAAGCGCAGGAGCGCATGCCGGTCGTCGAGCCCGACGCGCCGATGACGCTCGAACAGGCGCTGCAGCTGGCGCGCGACGCCAACCCGACGCTGTCGGCTGCGCGCCGCGAGGTCGACGCGGCCGCCGCGCAGGTGCTGCAGGGTTCGCTGCGGCCCAATCCCGAGTTCACCTACAAGACCGACGACGCCAGCCAGCTGTCGCGCAGTTCGACGCTCGAGATCGGCCTGCCGTTCGAGATGGGCGGCAAGCGCGACGCCCGCGTGCGTTCGGCCGACCTCGGCCGCCAGGTCGCGCTGTCCGACCTTGACGGCCGCGGGCTGCGCGTGCGCGCCGCCGTGATCGCCGCATTCTTCGACGTGCTGGCCGCGCAGGAGCTGGCGGCGCTGGCGGCCGACAGCGTGCGGCTCGCGCAGCGTGCCACCGATATCGCCGCCAAGCGCGTGGCTGCCGGCAAGGTGTCGCCGGTCGAGGAGACCCGCGCGCGCGTGGCCGAGGCCGGCGTGCGCGTCGCGCAGACGCAGGCCGACAGCGAGCTGCGCAATGCACGCCGCCGCCTGTCCAGCCTGTGGGGCAATCCGGCGCCGAACTTCAGCAGCGCGCAGGGCGAGGTCGATCGCCTCGGCGAGCTGCCGCCGCCCGACGCCATCGCACGCCGGCAGGCAGCGTCGCCACTGCTGCAGCGCGCGCAGCACGAACTGGAGCGGCGCAAGTCGCTGGTCAGCCTCGAACAGAGCCGCGCCGTGCCGGATTTCATGCTGAACGTCGGCGTGCGCCGAAGCATCGAGACGCCGGGCAATCTCGCCGTGCTCGGCGTGACGGTGCCGCTGCCGGTCGCCAACCGCAACCAGGGCAACATCCTCGAGGCGCTGAGGCGCGAGGACAAGGCGCGCGACGAACTGCATGCAACCGAAGTGACGCTGGCCAGCGACGTGCAGCAGGCGCTCGAGCGCGTGCGCGCGCGGCGCGACGAGGCTGATCTGCTGCGCCGCGACGTGCTGCCCGGCGCGCGCAGCGCCTATGACGCGGCCACCATCGGCTTCGAGAACGGCAAGTTCAGCTTCCTCGAGGTGCTCGATGCGCAGCGCACGCTGTTCGCCGTCAAGTCGCAGTACCTGAACGCGCTGGTCAGCTTCCACCGCGCGCAGGCCGAGCTGGAGAGCCTGCTCGGCGCCGAGACGCCTGACGCGCAGAACGCGCAGAACGC
>CAYZXP010000063.1:5448-14959 GCA_964482415.1 uncultured Bifidobacterium sp.
CGCATGCGTCGCATGTCGTGATGGACGACGCGCAGGTGACGGCGTCGGCCATCGACGTGCAGGCCGCGGGTCCGGCGCGCATCAGCGCCGTCGCGCAGTTTCCCGGCGAAATCCAGCTGAATGACGACCGCACCGTGCATGTCGTGCCGCGCGTGGCCGGCATTGCCGAGTCGGTGCCGGTGTCGACCGGACAGACCGTGAAGAAGGGCCAGCTGCTGGCGGTGTTCTCCAGCCAGCTGGTGTCGGAGCAGCGCAGCAACCTCGAGACCGCCGAGCGCCGGCTCGAGCATGCGCGCTCCATCCTTGATCGCGAGAAACGGCTGTGGGAACAGAAGATTTCGGCCGAGCAGGATTACCTGCAGGCGCAGCACTCGGTGCAGGAGGCCGAGATCGATTACGAGAACGCGCGCCAGAAGCTGGCCGCGCTCGGCGTCGGGCGGAGCGGCGCCGCGATGAACCGTTTCGAGCTGCGCGCTGCGTATGACGGTCTGGTGGTCGAGCGCAGCCTGTCGATCGGCGAGGCGGTGAAGGAAGACACGCCGATCTTCACCATCGCCGACATGGGCACCGTCTGGGCCGAGGCGCACATCCCGGCGAAAGACCTGCCGCTGTTCCATGTCGGCGACAAGGTCACGCTGCGCGCGACGGCGTTCGACGCCGTGACCACCGGCACGGTCGCCTTCCTCGGCGCGCTGGTCGGCGAACAGACGCGCATGGCCAGGGCGCGCATCCTGGTGGCGAACCCGAAGGGCACCTGGCGTCCGGGCCTGTTCGTCAACATCGAGGTGAAGGCATCTGACGCTGAAGTTGCGGTGGCGGTGCAGTCCGACGCGCTGCAGACCATCGGCACGCAGCAGGTGGTGTTCGTGCGCGACGGGAAAAACTTCGTCGCGCGTCCCGTCACCGTCGGCCGCAGCGGCGGCGCGGTCGTCGAGATCGTGCACGGGCTGCAGGCCGGCGAGCGCTATGCGGCGCGCAACAGCTACATCATCAAGTCGGAGATGTCGAAGCTGGCGTCCGAAGACGGCTACTGATCGGGGCCGGCCATGTTTGAAAGACTGATACGTTTCTCGATCGCGCAGCGCGTGCTGGTGATGCTCGCCGCGCTCGGGCTGGCGCTGGTCGGCATCTACAGCTATGTGCGCCTGCCGATTGACGCGGTGCCCGATATCACCAACGTGCAGGTGCAGATCAACACGTACGCGCCCGGCTATTCGCCGCTGGAGGCGGAGCAGCGGATCACCTACCCGGTCGAGACCGTGATGGCCGGCCTGCCGCACCTGCAACAGACGCGCTCGCTGTCGCGCTACGGCCTGTCGCAGGTGACGGTGATCTTCGACGAGGGCACCGACATTTACTTCGCCCGGCAGCTGGTCAACGAGCGCATCGCGCTGGCCAAGGAGCGCCTGCCGGCCGGGCTGACGCCGCAGCTCGGACCGATCGCCACCGGCCTCGGCGAGATCTACCTGTGGACGGTCGAGGCGGCGAAGGATGCGAAGAAGCCCGACGGCACGCCGTATACCGAGACCGACCTCCGCGAGATCCAGGACTGGGTGATCAAGCCGCAGCTGCGCACCGTGCGCGGCGTGACCGAGATCAATTCGATCGGCGGCTATGTGAAGGAATACCAGATCGCGCCCGATCCGAGCCGGCTGGCGGCGGTCGGCGTGTCGCTGGCCGAGCTGGTCAATGCGGTCGACCGCAACAACCAGAACGCCGGCGCCGGCTACATCGAGAAGCGCGGCGAGCAGTACCTGGTGCGCGCGCCCGGCCAGGTGCGCGGCATGGACGACCTGCGCGACATCGTCATCAAGAGCGCAGCCGGCGTGCCGGTGCGCGTGCGCGACGTCGCTGAAGTCAGCATCGGGCGCGAACTGCGCACCGGCGCGGCCACCGAAAACGGCCGCGAGGTGGTGCTCGGCACCGTGTTCATGCTGATGGGCGAGAACAGCCGCACGGTCTCCAGCGCGGTCGACCAGCGCATGGCCGAGATCAACCGCAACCTGCCCAAGGGCGTGCGCGTGGTGACCGTCTACGACCGCACCAACCTGGTCGACAAGGCGATCGCGACGGTCGCGAAGAACCTGCTCGAAGGCGCGATCCTGGTGATCGCCGTGCTGTTCTATTTCCTCGGCAACCTGCGCGCTGCGCTGATCACGGCGGCGGTGATCCCGCTGTCGATGATGTTCACGCTGACCGGCATGGTGCAGTACAAGGTCAGCGCGAACCTGATGAGCCTGGGTGCGCTCGACTTCGGCATCATCGTCGACGGCGCGGTGGTGATCGTCGAGAACTGCATCCGCCGGCTCGCGCATGCGCAGCAGCTGGCCGGGCGCCCGCTGAGCCGCGACGAGCGCTTCGCCGAAGTGTTCGAGGCGGCGCGCGAATCGCGCCGGCCGCTGCTGTTCGGGCAGTTCATCATCATGGTGGTCTACCTGCCGATCTTCACGCTGACCGGCGTCGAGGGCAAGATGTTCCATCCGATGGCCTTCACCGTCGTCGCCGCGCTGCTCGGCGCGATGCTGCTGTCGGTGAGCTTCGTGCCGGCGGCCGTGGCGATGTTCGTCAGCGGCTCGATCGAGGAAAAGGAAAGCGCGCTGATGCGCTGGGCGCGCCGCATTTACCTGCCGCTGTTCCACTGGATGATGGACGCGAAGGCGCTGGTGCTGACGACCTCGGTGGTGGTGATCGTGCTGTGCGGCCTGCTGCTGACGCGGCTGGGCAGCGAGTTCGTGCCGAACCTGAACGAAGGCGACCTGGCGTTCCAGACGATTCGTGCGCCCGGCGTGAGCCTGACGCAGGCGGTGGCGATGCAGAAGCACATCGAGTCCGCGCTGAAGCAGAAGTTCCCCGAGATCGATCGCGTGTTCACACGCATCGGTACCGCCGAGATCGCGACCGACCCGATGCCGCCCAGCCTGTCCGACGGCTACATCATGCTCAAGCCGCAGGAGCAGTGGCCCGAGCCGCGCAAGACGCGCGACGAGCTGCTCGAGGCGATACAGCACACGGTGTGGCAGATCCCCGGCAACAACTACGACTTTTCGCAGCCGATCCAGCTGCGCTTCAACGAGCTGATCTCCGGCGTGCGCAGCGATGTCGCGGTGAAGATCTTCGGCGACGACATGGAGCAGCTCGGTCACCTCGGCGACGAGGTGCTGGCGCGGCTTCAGCGCGTCGACGGAGCGTCCGAGGCGAAGGTCGAGCAGACCACCGGCCTGCCGATGCTGACCGTGTCGGTCGACCGGCAGCGCACCGCGCGCTACGGGCTGAACGTGACCGACGTGCAGGACGTGGTCGCGGCCGCCGTCGGCGGCAGCACCGCCGGCACGCTGTTCGAGGGCGATCGTCGCTTCGACATCGTGGTGCGCCTGCCGGAGGCGCTGCGCACCGACATCGACGCAATCCGGCGGCTGCCGGTGAACCTGCCGGCCTCGTCCGGTCGCGGCGGCTTCATCCAGCTGTCCGAGGTCGCCGATTTCGCGGTGGCGCCTGGCCCGAACCAGGTCAGCCGTGAGAACGGCAAGCGGCGCGTGGTGGTGACCGCCAACGTGCGCGGGCGCGACGTCGGTTCCTTCGTCGCCGACGCCGAGGCGCAGCTGGCCAGCCTGCCGCTGCCGACCGGCTACTGGATCAGCTGGGGCGGCACCTTTGAAAACCTGCAGTCGGCCGCGCAGCGGCTGCAGCTGGTGGTCCCGGCCGCGCTGCTGCTGGTGTTCGTGCTGCTGTTCGCGATGTTCGGCAACCTGAAGGACGGTCTGCTGGTGTTCACCGGCATTCCGTTCGCGCTGACCGGCGGCGTGCTGGCGCTGTGGCTGCGCGGCATACCGCTGTCGATCTCGGCGGCGGTCGGCTTCATTGCGCTGTCCGGCGTCGCCGTGCTGAACGGACTGGTGCTGATCACCTTCATCCGCAACCTGACGGATCAGGGCATGGCGCTGGCCGACGCGGTGCGCGAGGGCACGATGACGCGCCTGCGCCCGGTGCTGATGACGGCGCTGGTCGCGTCGCTCGGCTTCCTGCCGATGGCGATTGCCACCGGCACCGGCGCCGAGGTGCAGCGGCCGCTGGCCACCGTCGTGATCGGCGGCATCCTGTCGTCGACCGCGCTGACCTTGCTGGTGCTGCCGCTGCTTTACTATCTGGCGCACCGCGGCACAAGCGCCGGCCACAGCCCTGCAAAGGAGAACCTGCATTGAAGCTCGCGCTGCTGTCCGACCTGCATGCGAACCTGCCCGCGCTCGAGGCCTGCCTCGCGCATGCGCGCGCGCAGGGCGCAACCGATATCGCGGTGCTCGGCGACCTCGTAGGCTACGGCCCGCATCCGTCCGAAGTAGTCGAACGCTGCCGCGAGCTGCAGCTGCAGGGCGCGACGGTCTTGCGCGGCAATCATGACGTGCTGCCGGTCAATCCCGTGCTGACCGGATCGACCTGGGCCGACATGACCGCAGCGTGGACCTTCCGCCACCTCGACGACCTGCAGCGCGAATGGCTCGCGCAATTGCCGCTCTCCGCGACGCTCGGCAGCGTGTACCTGGTGCACGCGAGCGCCGAAGCGCCGGAGAAATGGCATTACGTGCTCGACGAGCGCATGGCCGAGCGCAGCCTCGACGCGGCCACGCAGGATCCCGACATCCGCTATGTGTTCGGAGGGCATGTGCACCAGCAATCGTTGTATTACCGCGGCACCGGCCGCCACCTGATGCCGTTCGTGCCGCGCGCGGGCGTGGCCATACCGGTCAGCACGCACCGGCGCTGGGTCGCCACCGTCGGCTCGGCCGGCCAGCCGCGCGACGGCGACACGCGCGCCAACTATGCGCTGCTTGATGTCGGCACGAAGATGCTGACCTTCCATCGCGTCGCCTACGACCATCTCGGCGTGGTGCGCGACATGCGCGCGGCCGGCCTGCCGGAGGTGCTCGCGTCGCGGCTGGAGAGCGGACGATGAGCCGCCTTGAAGAGGGCAGCGAGCTCGACGGTTTCCGCATCGGCCCGCTGCTGCATGCGGGCGCGATGGCGCGCATCTACGAGGTCGATTATGCGGACGGCCGCGTGCCGCCGTTCCCGATGGTGATGAAAGTGCCGCTGATGCGCGAGGGCGACGGCTCGGAGAACATCGTCGGCTTCGAGATCGAGCACCAGTTGCTGCAGGTGCTGCACGGCCCGCACGTGCCGCGCTTTGTCGCCGCCGGCGACCTCGACCGCGTGCCCTATCTCGTGATGGAGCACCTGCACGGCGCCACGCTCGAGGCGTGGATGAAGCACTTCACCGACGCCCGCGAGCCGGTGCCGGTCGACGAGATCGCGCGCGTCGGCGCGCAGCTTGCGCAGGCGCTGCACAGCCTGCACCAGCAGAACGTCTGCCACCTCGACCTGAAGCCGGCCAATGTGCTGCTGACGGACGACGGCCGTCTCGTGCTGCTCGATTTCGGCCTGTCCTGCCATGCGCATTATCCGGACCTGCTGGCCGAGGAATTCCGCAAGGCGGTCGGCTCGCCCGCGTGGATCGCGCCGGAGCAGGTGGTCGGCGTGCGCGGCGATCCGCGCTCGGACGTGTTCGCCATCGGCGTGATCCTGTACGAAATGGCGACCGGCGAACTGCCTTTCGGCTTCCCGGCGACGCAGGGCGGGCTGCGGCAACGGCTGTGGATGAGCCCGACGCCGCCGCGCGCGCACCGCGCCGACCTGCCCGAATGGCTGCAGGAAGTGATCCTGCGCTGCCTCGAGCCGCAGGCCGGCCAGCGCTATCCGTCGGCGGCGCACCTGATGTTCGACCTGCGCAATCCGGGGCAGGTCAGCGTCACCGCGCGCGGCCGCAAGCTGAAGGGGCCGGGTTTCTGGTGGCATTTCAAACGCTGGCTGCGAGCGGCCGGCATGCAGTACGAACCCAGTCCGCTGCCGTCGCAGCAAATCTCGGAAGTGCCGATCGTGATGGTCGCGGTGCCGAACGCCGATGTCAGCGACGCGGCGATGTACGCGCTGCGGCAGGCGACTGCGCGCTCGCTGGGCACGCGTCCCGGCGCGCGGCTGGCGGTGGTGACCGTGGTGAACTCCAGCTTCACCAGCAGCGGCGAAGACCGCAACGAGACCTGGCTGATGCGCCACCACCTGACCGGCTTCCGCAAATGGGCCGAGGGGCTCGACCTGTCAGGTCATCAGGCGTCGTTCCATGTGCTGGAGTCGGGCGACGTCGCGCAGGCGCTGCTGCGCTATGCGGAGGGCAACAATGTCAGCCTGATCATCATGGGCGCAGCCACGCACGGGCTGTCGATGCAGCGCTTCGTCGCGACGGTGCCGATCAAGGTGGCGATGCACGCGCCGTGCACGGTGGTGCTGGTGAAGGAGCCGCTGCCGTTCGCGCAGCTGGCCGAAGGCGAGATGGCCGGCGCCTGAGCGGCTGCCGGCCCGGGGTCAGTCGTTCTCGACCGGCTCGGCGGGCCCGCCCGCGTCGGCAGCCGGTGGCAGGGCGGGCGCAGCCGCCTCCGCGCGCGGCGGCACGAACTGTTTGACCTGCAGCGAGCGCGCGGTTTTCTCGCCGAGCTCGGTCAGCAGGTAGGCGCCGCGCAAGGGGCGCAGGTAGCCGGTGCGGATCAGGTTGTCGACCTGGTGCTCGCGCCCGCGCGCATCGGCCATCGGCTCCTGCGTCTCGTACAGGTCGACGATCAGCTGTATGTCGGAAAGCGAAAGGATGTGCATGGCATCCGCCGGGTTGTTGGTGCGGGATTGATAACGGGACTGGTTCAGGGATTATAAAGCAGGGTACCCGCGCGCCTGACGGTTCCGGACATGCATTACCGTTGTTACGGCGGCGCCGGCGCACGCATCAGCGTGCCAGCAGGTCGATGTTCCCGCCGGCGGCCGTCAGGTTGATCGTGATCGTCTGTTCGGTGCAGAAGCGCAGCAGGTAGTGCGGCCCGCCGGCCTTGGGCCCGGTGCCCGACAGCCCGTCGCCGCCAAAGGGCTGGACGCCGACCACCGCGCCGGTCATGCCCCGGTTCACATACACATTGCCGACGCGGGCGAGCCGGGCCAGCGATTCTGCACGGCCATCGATGCGGGTCTGCAGACCCAGCGTCAGCCCGTAGCCGAGCGCGTTGACGCCGCGGATCACCTGCGCCGGGTCGCCGCGCCAGCGCAGCGCCAGAAGCACCGGCCCGAAGATTTCCTCGCGAATCTCGGACAGTCGGCCGGTCTCGATGATTTGCGGCTGCAGCAGGTTCGCCATCACCGCCGGCGGCGCCGGCGCGACCGCGCCGAGCGCCCCGATCTGTTCGAGCAGCCGCTGGCGCGCGCACGCATCGATCACGGGACCGACATCGGTTGTCCAGTCGGCCGGATCGGCAACGCGGAGTTCGGCCAGCGCGCCGGTGATCATGGCCAGCACATCGTCCGCCACCGCTTCATGCACGCACAGCACGCGCAGCGACGAGCAGCGCTGGCCGGCGCTGCGAAACACCGACTGCATCACCGCATCGCATACCTGCTCGGGCAGCGCGGTCGAATCGACCAGCATCGCATTGATGCCGCCGGTTTCAGCGATCAGCGGGACGATGGACCCGGGTTTTTCCGCGAGCGCACGCTGAATCGTTTTTGCGACCGATGTTGACCCGGTGAACGCGACGCCGGCGATGCCCGGCTGCGCGACCAGCGCCGCGCCCACCGCCTCGCCATCGCCCGTCAGCAACTGCAGCACATCCGCCGGCACGCCGGCCTCATGCAGCAGGCGCACCGCCAGCGCTGCAATCGCCGGTGTCTGTTCCGCCGGTTTTGCCAGCACCGTGTTGCCGGTCGCCAGCGCCGCTGCGACCTGCCCGGTGAAGATCGCGAGCGGGAAATTCCACGGGCTGATGCAGGCCCATGCGCCGCGGCCGCGCAGCAGCAGGGTGTTCGATTCGCCGGTCGGTCCGGGCAGCGTTTGCGGCTGCAGGATGCGCTCGGCCCCGGCCGCGTAATAGCGCAGGTAGTCGATGGCCTCGCGCACCTCGGCGACGGCGTCATTCCATGTCTTGAACGCTTCGCGAACCAGCGCCGCGCACAGCGCCGGCAGCTGCGCCTGCATTGCATCAGCGGCGCGCCGCAGCATCGCGCAACGCCTGTCCACCGGCGTCAGCCGCCATGCGTCGAAAGCGGCCCGGGCCCGGTCCATGGCAGCGGCGATCTCGTCCGCCGAGGCCGGCGCAGCCGCGGGCAGCTGCACGGCCTTGAGCGCTGCCTCCAAGGGCGCGCGCATCTCAGGCACTGCCAGATCGATGCCTTCGCTGTTGCGCCGGGTTGCGCCGTACAGTTCGGACGGCAGCGGCAGCGCGGCCACCGGTCCGGCATGCAGCGGCGAGGCCAGCAATGCATGTACCGGCAGCGCGTCGTCATGCAGCTGGTGCACGAACGACGAGTTTGCGCCGTTCTCCAGCATGCGCCGCACCAGATAGGCGAGCAGGTCGCGGTGCTGACCGACCGGCGCATAGACACGGCAGCGCACCGTCCCGTCTTTCAGGACTTCGCGATAGATGCCTTCGCCCATGCCATGCAGCCGGCCGAGCTCGAAGCGGCGTCCCTGCCCGATCTGCAAGATGGCGGCGATGGTGGCGGCATTGTGGGTCGCGAACTGTGGATACAGGCAGTCGTCAGCCTGCAGCATTGCCTTTGCGCAGGCGATGTAGGCGAGGTCCGTGTGATGCTTGTGCGTGAACACCGGATACGCGGGCAAGCCCATTTCCTGCGCGCGCTTGATTTCGGTGTCCCAATACGCGCCTTTCACCAGCCGGCACATCAGTTGCAGCCGGTGCCGCCGTGCGATCGCTGCCACCTGCGCGACGAGGTCGAGTGCGCGTGTCTGGTACGCCTGCAGCGCCATGCCGAAGCCGCGCCAGCGCGGATAATGCGCGGCCACCTTGGCACACAGCGCATCGAATACGTCCAGCGACAGCTCCAGCCGTTCCGATTCCTCGGCATCGATGGTCAGGTGCAATCCGGCATTTGCGGCGATATCGCACAGCATCCACACGCGCGGCACCAGTTCCTTCATCACGCGCGCGTGTTGCAGCGGCTCATAGCGCGGGTGCAGGGCTGACAGCTTCACCGAAATGCCCTCGGCCATGCCGAGGGGCTTGCCGGACCCGGTGAGCGCATCAAGCGCGGCGCGGTAGTCATTCAGGTGGCGGCTTGCGTCGCCCATCGTGCGCGCGCCTTCGCCGAGCATGTCGAAGCTGAACGACAGCGCGGGCTGGCGCGAACGCATGTCGGCGGCGCGCCCGATGGCGGTGGTGATGTCCTCGCCGAGCACGAACTGCCGGCCAAGCAATTGCACGGCGCGCAGTGCAGCCTGCACGACGAGGTGCGATCCCATCCGTTGCAGCAGGCCGCCATCCGGTTGAAGCACCTGCCTCGACAGCAACAAGGCGGCCGCTGAAAGCCGTGCCATTGCCGACTCGGAATGCGGGTCGAACTGACCCTGCGACAGCTGGTCGGCGGTCAGCGCAATCGCCGTCTCCGCATCCGGCACGCGCAGCAGCGC
>CAYZXP010000064.1:0-14884 GCA_964482415.1 uncultured Bifidobacterium sp.
CCTTCGAAGGTCGACATGCCGTAGAACGACAGCGAGACGATCAGGAACTTCAGGATCGGGTCATTGCGCAGCTTGTTCCATGCGCCCGACAGCGTCATCATGCCGTTGATCATGCCGCCCCAGCTCGGCGCCAGCAGAATCAGCGAGAACACCATGCCCAGCGACTGCGTCCAGTCCGGCAGCGCGGTGTAGTGCAGGTGGTGCGGGCCCGCCCACATGTAGGTGAAGATCAGCGCCCAGAAGTGGACGATCGACAGGCGGTACGAGAACACCGGACGCTCGGCCTGCTTCGGGATGAAGTAGTACATCATGCCGAGGAAGCCGGCGGTCAGGAAGAAGCCGACCGCGTTATGGCCGTACCACCACTGGATCATCGCATCCTGCACGCCGGTGTAGGCCGAGTAGGACTTGGTCGCCGTCGCCGGCATCGCTGCCGAGTTCACGATGTGCAGGATCGCGACGGTCAGGATGAACGCACCGTAGAACCAGTTCGCGACATAGACGTGCGAAACCTTGCGCTTGATGAGGGTCCCGAAGAACACGACCGCATAGGAGACCCAGACCAGCGCGATCAGGATGTCGATCGGCCACTCGAGTTCCGCATATTCCTTGCCGGACGTGTAGCCGAGCGGCAGCGAGATGGCCGCGGCGACGATGACCAGCTGCCAGCCCCAGAAGGTAAAGGCGGCCAGCGTATCGGAGAACAGTCGCACCTGACAGGTACGCTGGACGACGTAATACGAGGTCGCGAACAGCGCGCAGCCGCCGAACGCGAAAATCACCGCGTTGGTGTGCAACGGCCGCAAGCGGCCATACGTCAGCCAGGCGGTATCAAAATTCAGCGCAGGGAATGCGAGTTGGGCGGCGATGAACACCCCCACCAGCATGCCCACAACGCCCCACACCACCGTCATGATCGCGAATTGCTTGACCACGCGGTAGTTGTAGTTCAGTGCTGTGTCCACAGGAACTCCTCAAGGTTTACAAAAGACGGATTACTGCAAGTGTGCCGGCAGGGTACGTTGCGACTGGCCAACAATCTTTGACTTGCGTCAAAATTGTCCGGCAGCCGAACAGGGTGAAGCAGCGCTTATTTCTTGGTATGAATTTCGGACGCGCCGGGCTCGTCATGAACGCTGTCGTCATCCTGCAGGATGCGCAGCGCCGGCCCTTCGAGGTCGTCGAACTGGCCGCTGTCCATCGCCTTGAAGAATACCCACAGCGCCGCGAATACCGCAGCGACGGACAGGGGGATCAGCAGGTACAGGGATTCCATGGTCGGTGCGGCTGGTGTCAATGCTTGGGCACGCGCTGCAGGCGCAGCGCGTTCAGGACGACCAGTGCGGAACTGGCCGACATGCCGACGCCCGCCATCCAGGGGTTGAGCACCCCAAAGGCGGCCGCCGGTATCGCCACCAGATTGTACACGCTGGCCCAGAGGAGATTTTGCCGGATCACGCGCATGCAGGCGCGCGCCGACCGGTCGGCGTCGAGCAGCGACTGCAGGCTGCCCGACAGCAGCACCGCGTCCGCATGCGACTGCGCCAGCGCGGCGCCGGACCCCATGGCGAACGACACATCGGCTGCGCGCAGCACCGCGGCGTCATTGATGCCGTCGCCGACCATCGTGACGACGGCGCCGCTGCGCTGCAGGTCTTGCACAAAGGTCATTTTGTCGTGGGGAAGCATCGCGCCGTGAGACTCGTCCATCCCGAGTGCGTTCCCGACTTCCTGCGCAATTTGCTGCGCATCGCCGGATAACAAGACCACACGGCAGCCGCGGGAGCGGAACCAGTCGACCGCCGCTTTCGCATCGGGCTTGAGGCCATCGGCCAGTTCAAAGCGCGCGAGCCAGAGGCCGTCGGCGCCGAGGAACACCTCGGTGACGCCACTGGCGCGGGCAGGCTCCGGCGCGCCGCCTGCCAGGCCGGCGACAAAGGCGGCGCTGCCGATGCGATAACGCCGGCCTTCAACCGTCGCGGCAATGCCCTGTCCCTGGACGAACTCGACCGACGAGGCTTGCGGCACTGCGGCGGCCGACGCCAAGGCATGGGCAATCGGATGGGCGCTGCCGGCTTCAATCGCCGCCGCCACCGCCCTCACCCGTCCCTCGTCCATGTCGCCGAGCAGCGCGACGCGGCGCAGCACGGGACGGCCTTCGGTCAGGGTGCCGGTCTTGTCGAAGATGACATGGGTCGCGCGGTGCAGCGTTTCGAGCACATGCGGCTGCATCACCAGCACGCCCTGCCGCAGCAGCCGGTCGGTCGCGGCCGCCAGCGCCGACGGCGTGGCCAGCGACAGCGCGCACGGACAGGAGACGACCAGCACGGCAATGGCGATCGGCCACGCGCGCGCTGCGTCATGCCAGCTCCAGAAGGCAAACACCGCCAGCGCGAACAGCAGCAGCGTGCCGACAAACCATGCGGCGACGCGGTCAGCCCACTGCGCCACCTGCGGCTTGCCCTGGCCGGCGCGCTCGATCAGGCGAATCAGCGAGGACAGCGTGCTGTCGCGGCTGACCTTGTCGACGCGCAGCAGCACGGGCTGGCTGACGTTCACCGCGCCGCCGGCAATCTGCTCGCCGGCCGTCTTCCTTTGCGGCGCGCTTTCGCCGGTCAGCAGCGACAGGTCGACCGAGGTCTCGCCGTCGATCACGGTGCTGTCGGCCGGCACCGCCTCGCCGGGCTTGGCAAGGATGACATCGCCGGCGCGCAACTGCACGGCCGCCACCCGCGTCGCGTCGCGGCTGGCCGGATAGTCCTTCAGCAGCCACGCCGCATCCGGCAGCGCGCGCTGCATGTGCTCGAGCGAGCCGGCCGCGCGGCGGCGCGCGACGAGCTCGAGGTAACGGCTGCCAAGCAGCAGGAAGATGAACATCGTGACCGAGTCGAAATACACGTCACCCTGACCCGCGATGGTGGCCTGCGTGCTGCCAATGAAGCCGGCCGCAATGCCGAGCGCGACCGGCACGTCCATGCCCGGCGTGCGGCGCTTCAGATCGGCCCAGGCCCCCTTGAAGAAAGGCACGGCGGAATACAGCACGGCCGGCAGCGTCAGCAGCAGGCTGGCCCAGCGCATCAGCGCCTCCATGTCCGGCTCGATCGCGTCCGGCCCGGCCATGTAGACCGGCACCGCGTACATCATCACCTGCATCATCGACAGGCCGGCGACGAACAGCTGCTTGAACATCTTGCGCGCGTTCTTGCGCAACATGTCGCCGTGCTGAATCGGGTCGAACGGGTACGCGACATAGCCAACCTCGCGCACGGCCTGCAGGATGTCGCTCGGCTTGCAGCGCTCCGCATCCCAGCTGACCTGCAATTTTTCGGTGGAGACATTCAGGTTGACCGCGGTCAGGCCCGGCACCTGCGACAGCCGCCGCTCGATCAGCCAGACGCAGGCCGCGCAGCGTATGCCTTCGACCGACAGCGTGGCCTCGGCGCCGCCGTCGGCAACGCTGAACTGCGACGCAAGCTCGGGCGTGTCGTACAGCTTCAGTTCATCGGGCACCGGCGCGGCGACGCCCTGCGGCAGGCTCTGGCGGTTGCGGTAGTAATCAGTCAGCTGGTTGTCGACGATCGCCTGCGCGACCGCCTCGCATCCGGGGCAGCACATCGCGCGATCGGCGCCGTCAATGCGCACCTGCCAGTGGCTGCCCGCCGGCACCGGCAGCCCGCAATGGAAGCAGGCCGCTGCGACGTCCGTCGCCGCTGTCACGGGAGTCGCCGTCATCGGGCCACCGGCGTGATGCAGACCGCGTCGAGCCAGCCATGCGACAGGCCGGTGCCGGCGCGCACCAGACCGAGCACGCCGAACGCGAGCACCAGCAGGCCCGCGGCGGTGCGCACCGCCGGCTTCTGCAGGAAAGCCTGCAGCGACGTGCCGGCCACGCCCATCGTGAACAGCAGCGGCAGCGTGCCGAGGCCGAACGCGATCATCACCAGCGCCCCTTGCGCGGCCGAACCGGTCAGCAACGCCGTCATCAGCACGCTGTACACCATGCCGCACGGCACCCAGCCCCACAGTGCGCCAAGCGCCAGCGCCTGCAGCGGGCTTTGCACCGGCAACAGGCGGCGCATCAGCGGCTGCACCTGCCGCCACGCGACGCGTCCGACGGTTTCAATGCGCGCCAAACCGTGCCAGGCGTTCATCAGCGTCAGGCCGAGCAGCACCAGCATCACGCTGGCAAGCCAGTAGGCGGCAGTTTGTACCGCGGCGAGATTGATCAGTGCAGGAATGCTGCCGACCAGTCCGGCGAACGCGCCGGCCAGTGCATAGCTGCCAATGCGGCCGGCATTGAATGCAAGTACGCGCGCGCCGCCGTCGGCAACGGCGGCAGGCAGGCCGCCGGTTGCAACGACGGGCACGGGGAAAGCGCGGCGCGGCGTCGCGATGGCAAAGGCGCTGACGATGCCGCCGCACATGCCGACGCAATGCACGCCGCCGAGTAGGCCGATCAGGAAGACCGGCAGCAGTGAAATCGATGTCATCTGGTTAGTGTGCCCCGCCGCGATGGACGGGGCGCGTGGCGCGCGCCGGCAAGCCGTTCGCCGGCCCGCCGCAACGCTGCGCTAGACCGTGCGCGAGTAGCGCAACGGCTCCGATTGTAACCGTCTCGCGTGTTGCAGGTGACGGTCGAAGACCATGCAGATATTGCGGATTAACAGCCGCCCCTTCAGCGTGACCTCGATCCAGTCGTCATCGATGGTCAGCAGACCCATCGCCTGCAATTCCTTCAACTGCTCGAGCTCGATCGCGAAGTACGCATCGAACGTGATCGGATACGCCTCTTCCAGCGAGCGAATGGACAATTCGAAATTGCACATCAACATCTGGATGATGAAGCGGCGCAGCACGTCATCCATGCTCAGCTGGTAACCGCGCGCGACCGGCAGCTCGTCATGGTCGAGGCGATCGTAGTACTCCTCCAGCGTTTTCGCATTCTGGCTGTAGCACATGCCGACCGAACTGATCGCCGACACGCCGCAGGCGACGAGATCGGAATCGGCGTGCGTCGAATAGCCCTGGAAATTGCGGTGCAGCCGGCCCTGGCGCTGCGCGATCGCCAGTTCGTCGGTCGGCTTCGCGAAATGGTCCATGCCGATGTATACGTAGCCCGCCTCTTCGAGCCGGCGGATGCACAGCGACAGCATGTCGAGCTTGGCGTCCGAACTCGGCAGGTCGGCCTCATGAATGCGGCGCTGCGGCTTGAACAAGTGCGGCAGATGCGCGTAATGGTAGACCGCGATGCGGTCCGGGTTGGCGGCGATGACCTTCGACAGCGTCTGGTTGATCGTCATCACCGTCTGCTTCGGCAGCCCGTAGATCAGGTCGATGCTGACCGAGCGGAAGCCGGCTTCGCGTGCGGCGCGGATCACCTCCAGCGTCTTTTCCTCGGGCTGGATGCGATTGACCGCCTTCTGCACCTCATCATTGAAATCCTGCACGCCGAGGCTGATGCGGTTGAAACCCTGCCGGCGCAACGTGTGGATGCGCTCGGCCGTCACGCTGCGCGGATCGACCTCGATCGAGTACTCGCCCTTTTCGTCATCGGCAAGCACGAACCAGCGGCGGATATGCTGCATCAGGTCATCCATCTGCGCATCCGACAGGTAGGTCGGCGTGCCGCCGCCGAAATGAAGCTGCTCGACCTGGTTGAAGCCGGCAAACAGCTTGCCCTGCAACGCGATCTCGCGCTTCAGGTAACCGAGGTAGGTCGACGCCTTCTCGCGGTTCTTGGTGACGATCTTGTTGCAGCCGCAGTAGTAGCAGACGGTGTCACAGAACGGTATGTGCAGGTACAGCGACAGCGGATGGCGCGCCCCGCGCGAACGCAGGTGCGTGACCGCCTGCAGGTAATCGCGATAGCCAAAGCTGTCGGTGAACCGGTCCGCGGTCGGATAGGACGTGTAACGCGGCCCCGACTGGCTCAGCCGGCGCAACAGTCCGGCATCGAATTCGACATGCTGGACAGGATGGATGGGAATGATCGAAAGGGTCATGGAGGCTCGCAGCTCACCTCTGGCGCGCGCTCGCACCACTCAGGCGACTGGAGTCTACGAATGCCGACCGTCAATTACCTTGACTTAAGTCAAAATAGGCCAGCCCACCCAAAATGACAACGCCTGGCAGCGCGCTCACACGCTCGTGCCCAATTCATAACGCAGCTCGACCGTGCCTTCGCCCGGGTTGCTGCGCACGCTGAAACCGAGGTCGCGCATCAGCTCCATCATCGCGCGATTGTCCGACAGCGCTTCGCCGACGATCTGCCGCGTGCCGCGCTGGCGGAAGTGCGCGATCAGCTTGTTCATCAGGATGCTGCCCAGCCCCATGCCCTTCAGGTCGGAGCGAATGATGATCGCGAACTCGGCCTGCTCGTTGTCCGGGTCGGCGACGCCACGCACCACGCCAAGCGTCTCGTCGCTGCCGTCCTCGCGCTGGCGCACGGCGATGAAGGCCATCTCGCGGTCATAGTCGATCTGCGTCATGCGCGCGAGCTGCGACGGCTGCAGCTCGCGGATTTGCACGAACATGCGCATGCGGATGTCGATCGGGTCAAGCGAATGGAAGAAGCGCAGGTGCTCTTCGGCGTCCTCCGGCCGTATCGGCCGCAGCAGCAGGCGGTTGCCCATCCAGTCGATGCGCTCCTCGAGCTCCTGCGGGTACGGGCGGATCGCGAGGCGATCATGCGGATGGCGCAGGTGCGCCGGCCGGATCATCACGCGCGCATCAAGCGCAATCACGCCGTGATGGTCGGCCAGCAGCGGGTTCAGGTCGAGTTCGGCGACTTCCGGCAATTCGGCGGCCAGGTGCGCGACCTGGATCAGCACGCGGCTGACGGCATCAATGTCGGCGGGCTTGCGGTTGCGGTAGCCGGCCAGCAGGCCGGCCACACGCGTGCGCTTGATCATGTCGCGCGCCAGCACGCTGTTGAGCGGCGGCAGCGCCACCGCATGGTCGTGCAGCACCTCGACGGCGATGCCGCCCTGGCCAAACAGGATCACCGGCCCGAAGATGGGGTCGGTCGTGATGCCGATGATCAGCTCCTGCGCATCCGGCCAGCGCGCCATTGCCTGCACCGAAAAGCCCAGCAGCCTTGCCTCGGGCCGCAGGCGCGCCAGCCGCTGCTCTATGCCCTGCACCGCGGCCTCGACTTCATCCGGCGTCGCCAGGTCGAGCACCACGCCGCCGACCTCGGTCTTGTGCGAAATGTCGGGCGACAGCACCTTGACCGCCACCGGCAGACCGATCTGCATCGCCATTTCGCGCGCCTCGCCGGCGGTGCGCGCGATGCGCGTGTCGACCACCGGGATGCGGCAGGCTTCCAGCAGGGCCTTCGCCTCGGGCTCGGTCAGCATGCTGCGGCCCTCGGCCAGCGCGCGGTCGATGATGGCGCGCGCGGCCACGCGATCAATCGGATCGTGCTGCGTGCCGGCTGCCGGCGTCTGCACCAGCAGCTGCTGGTTGCGCCGGTATTCCACCACCTGCATGAACGCCTGCACCGCATCCTCGGGCGTGCCGAAATGCGGTATGCCGGCGTCGGAAAAGACCTGCCGCGCATCCTCCACTGCGGCAGCGCCGAGCCAGCAGCCGATCACATGCTGGCGCGACTGCACGATCATGGGCGCGACCGTGCGCGCAATGTCGGCCGACGGCACGATCGCGGTCGGCGAATGAATGAACAGCAGCGGATTGTCGGGATGCCGCTCGAACAGGATGGCCAGCGCGCGCTGGTAGCGCTCGACCGGCGCGTCGCCGATGATGTCGACCGGATTGCCATGCGACCAGTTCACCGGCAGCACCGCATTCAGCGCGGCGACGGTTTCCGGCGGCAGCGTCGCGATCCGTCCGCCGGACAGCATCAGTGCATCGGTCGCCATCACGCCGGGGCCGCCGCCGTTGGTCACGATGATCAGCTCGTCGGACCGCAGCGGCTGCGCGCGAGACAGCGTCTCGACCGCATCGAACAGGCCGTCGGTCGACAGCACGCGCAGCATGCCGGCGCGCCGTATCGCCGAATCGACCACGGCATCCAGCCCGGCCAGCGCGCCGGTATGCGAGGCTGCGGCACGCGCCCCCTCCGGCGCGCGGCCCGTCTTGAGCACCAGCACCGGCTTGTTGCGGCCGGCGCCGCGCGCGGCCGACATGAACTTGCGCGCATTGCGCACGTCCTCGATGTAGACCAGGATCGCACTGGTCTGCGGATCGGTCGCCAGGAAATCGAGCATGTCGCCGACATCGATGTCGGACGCATCGCCGAGCGACACCACATGCGAAAAGCCGATGCCGCGCGCATGCGCCCAGTCGAGCACGGCGGTGACCAGCGCGCCGGATTGCGACACGAAGGCGATCTTGCCGGGCAGCGCGCTGCGGTGCGCGAAGCTCGCGTTGAGGTTAACCGAAGGCACCAGCGCGCCGACGCAGTTCGGCCCGAGGATGCGGAACACGGCCGGCCGCGCAGCGTCCAGCATCGCCTGCCGGAAGCTGCGGCCGTCGCCGCTGTCGCCATCCATGCCGGCCGTCAGCACGATGGCGGCACGCACGCCGCGCGCCACCAGTGCGGCCACCAGCGCGGGCACGGTCGACGGCGGCGTCGCGATCACGGCCAGGTCGGGCACCTGCGGCAGGCTGGCCACGTCCGGGTACACCGGCAAGCCCATCAATTCCTGCAGGCGCGGATTGACCAGCATCAGCCGCTCGCGCAACTCGGCGACGCTGCGGCCGCCGATGAGGTTCGCCAGCACGGTCGCGCCGACGCTGTGCGGCCGGTCGCTCGCGCCGATCAGCACGACCGACTTCGGTGCAAACAAATACTGGAGGTTGCGTATGCTCATGGATGAAGGGGCGCTTGACCTCAGTCAAATTCTACAGAAACATTCCGGTGGCGCGGCGGCGGCCCGGCTGGACTTCGCAGGCTGCCGCCCTTTAGTCTTATACGGAAGCCGGATCGACCGGCCCGGTTCCCCATCGTGGAAGGATATCGAATGAGTTACAAGACCGTGCTGGTGCATGTGGACCAGTCGCCGCGCAGCACAGTACGCACGACGCTGGCCGCACAGCTGGCCGGCGCGCAGGGCGCGCACCTGATCGGCGCCGCCGTCACCGGCATTTCGCGTTTCGTGTTCAGCGAGGGCGCGTTCAACCCGGACGATCCGGTGTTTGCGCATCACCTCGCCCACCTGCGCCAGTATGCGCGCGGCGCGCTCGACAGCTTCGGTCACGCGGCTGCGGCCGCCGGCATCACGTCGGCGGAGGCGCGACTGGTCGACGATGACGCCGCCGGCGGCATCGCACTGCATGCCTGCTATGCGGACCTGGCCGTGATCGGCCAGTTCGATCCGTCGACCGCGGTCCCGGGCGTGATGCCGAATTTCGTCGAAACGGTCGTGCTCAACAGCGGCCGCCCGGTGTTGGTCGTGCCCTATGCCGGCGAGGCGGGCGGCCATTTCCGCCGGCCGCTGGTCGCCTGGGACGGCGGCGTGGCCGCGCGCCGCGCGATTTCCGGCGCCTTGCCGCTGCTGAAGCAGGCGGGCAGCATCGACCTGGTGATGTTCAATCCGCGCGCCGAGGCCGGCGTGCATGGCGAGGAACCGGGCGCGGATCTCGCGCTGTATCTCGCGCGGCACGGCATCCGGGTCAATGTGATCGAGCGCACCGTGAACGGCGGCATCGGCGAAGCGCTGCTGTCTGCGGCTGCCGACCTCAACGCGGACCTGATCGTGATGGGCGCCTACGGCCACACCCGCTTCCGCGAGGTGGTGCTTGGCGGCGTCACCCGCACCGTTCTGCAATCCATGACGGTGCCGGTGCTGATGGCGCATTGAAAAACGCCGGCCGGCGGGCGGCTTGCCCGATCCGGCCGGCGGCTGTTCCGGACGCCGCGGGCTCAGGTGCCGCGGTAGACCATCACCGGCAGCGTCGAGTGCGACAGCACGCGCTGCGTCTCGCTGCCGAGCAGCAGCTTGTCGAGGCCCTTGCGGCCGTGCGAGCCCATCCAGATCAGGTCGCAGCCCTTGGCGGACGCGGTGTTGATGATCTCCTCGTACGGATGCACGCCGCGGGTCGACAGCACCTCGCAGTTCACGCCGGCTGCGGCAGCCATCGCCTTCAGCCGTTCCATCGCCTGCTGCGCGGACTTGTCCTGCAGTTCTTCATAGGTCGACAGGTCGACCATCGCGCCGGCTTCCGGCATCAGCATGAACGGATAGGCTTCGGCCACCGCCAGCCCCACCACGGCTGCGCCATGCTGCGCCGCGAAATCAAGTGCCGCCTTGGCTGCCTTCTCGGACAGCGCAGAGCCGTCGGTGGGCACGAGGATTTTCTTGAACATGGACAGTCTCCGATCGGTTGGATGTTTGAAATGTGGGTCAATCTAGCAAAGCACAGCACTTAAAAAATTGACTTCAGTCAAATCGGCCAAAGTGGTGGTTCGTCCATCAGCGCCACCTGCTCGCGCAACTCGAGTATCCGGTCCTGCCAGTAGCGCACGGTGCCGAACCACGGAAAGGCCTGGCGGAAGGCCGGATCATCCCAGCGCATGGCCAGCCAAGCGGAGTAGTGCAGCAGCCGCAGGCTGCGCAGGGCTTCCAGCAAGTACAGTTCGCGCGGTTCGAACTCGCAGAAATCCTCATAGCCGGCCAGCAGGTCGGCCAGCTGCGCGGCCATCGTGGCGCGCTCGCCGGACAGCAGCATCCACAGGTCCTGCAACGCCGGCCCCATGCGGCTGTCGTCGAAATCGACGAAATGCGGGCCGCCATCGGTCCACAGCACATTGCCGGCATGGCAGTCGCCGTGCAGCCGGATCAGGCGAATTTCTCCGGCGCGGTCGTAGCAGCGACGCACCGCGTCCAGCGCCAGCCGGCTGATCGCGCTCCAGCTTTCACGCAACTCTTCCGGAACGACGCCATGCGCCAGCAGCCAGTCGCGCGGCTGCTCGCCAAAGGTCTGCAGGTCCAGCACCGGCCGCTGCGCGAACGGACGCACCGCCCCGATCGCATGGATGCGCCCCATGAAGCGGCCCAGCCACTCGAGCGTTCCGTCCGCCTCCAGCTCGGGCGCACGGCCGCCTTGCCGCGGAAAGACGGCGAAGCGGTACTGCTGGTGCGTGTGCAGCGTCGAGCCGCCGAGGGCCAGCGGCGGCACCACCGGTATCTCGGCCGCGTGCAGTTCGGCGACGAACGCGTGCTCCTCAAGAATGGCCTCGTCGCTCCAGCGATGCGGGCGGTAGAACTTCGCGACCACTGGCGCAGCATCCTCGATGCCGACCTGATAGACGCGGTTTTCATAACTGTTCAGCGCGAGCAGGCGGCCGTCGCCGCGCAGGCCGACGGCATCGAGCGCGTCCAGCACGGCGTCCGGCGAGAGTTCGTAGAACGAATGCGAGGGTGAGGAAGTCATGCGGCGATTGTAGTCGCGATCGGGGCCCGCGCCGCAATAGGGTTACACTGTGCGGAAACATTGCCTGAATGACCGCCATGGCCGCAGAACCCTTGCTGACCGAAAAAGAATTCGACGAACTCGACCGTTTCCTGATGTCCGACCGCTGCGGCGACGAGACAATGGCGATGGATGCGCTGCACGGCTACCTGACGGCGATCGCGATCGGCCCCGAGCCCGTTCCGGTCGACGAATGGCTGCCGCGCGTCTGGGGCCCGTCGCCGGATGACGAGCCCGACTTCCGCAACGAACAGCAGGCGCAGCGCATGCGCGAACTGCTGGGACGTGCGTTCAATGAAATCGTGGTCACCTTCGACGTCGCGCCGAAGGACTTCGAGCCGCTGTTCTCGGTGCACCAGTGGAAGGGCAAGGAAGTGCTGGATGCCGAAGCCTGGTGCTGGGGCTTCCTTGAAGGCGTCAGCCTGCGCGCGAATGCATGGCAGGCCTTGCGCGACTCCCCGCAGGCGCCGCTGCTGCGCGCGATCTACCTGCTGGGCGCGGAAGAAATCGAAGAAGAGGAAGTGTCGCTGGTCGATGACCCGATGAAATGCCACAAGCTGGCCATCGAGGTCGAGGCATCGGTGCCGCAGATCGAGCGGTTCTGGAAAGCCCGCGCGACACAGGCCGGCTGACGGCGGGCGGCACGCGCCCGCCTCCCGGTCTTACGCCTTGATGAAGTGCTCGCGGTAGTACTGCAGCTCTTCGACCGATTCACGGATGTCCGCCAGCGCGGTGTGCAGCTGATGCTTCTTGAAGCCGGCGATCAGCTCGGGTTTCCAGCGGCGGCACAGTTCCTTCAGCGTTGACACATCCAGATTGCGGTAATGGAAGAAAGACTCCAGCTTCGGCATGTGGCGCGCCATGAAGCGGCGGTCCTGGCAGATCGAGTTGCCGCACATCGGCGATTTCCCGGCCGGCACGTACTTGCTCAGGAAATCGATCATTTCCGCCTCGGCCTGCGCCTCGGTCACCGTAGAAGCCTTCACGCGGTCGATCAGGCCGGAGCGGCCATGCGTGCCCTTGTTCCACGCATCCATGCCGTCCAGCACTTCGTCCGGCTGGTAAATGGCGAACACGGGCCCTTCGGCCAGCACGTTCAGGTTGGGATCGGTGACGATGGCGGCGACTTCGATGATCCGGTCCTTGTCCGGGTCAAGCCCGGTCATTTCCATGTCGATCCAGACCAGGTTGAACTCGTTGGGGCGCACGACCGGCGCCGAATGGGCTTCATTTGCTTGTGACATAATCCAGATCCGTTAGCGCGCAGCCCGTCTGCGCTGCGCTTGCAAAACCCCCATTTTCTCATACGCACCCGATGGATTCACACAGCTTCTCCCTGTTGTTCGCCGCCTTCCTGCTGGCCACGCTCGCGGTCAAGCTGTGGCTTGCGTCCCGCCACATCCGCCATATCGCAAGGCACCGCGACGCCGTGCCCGCGCAGTTTTCCACCAAGATACCGCTGGCCGCGCACCAGAAGGCGGCCGACTACACGATCGCCAAAACCAAACTGAAGATCGTGCTGCTGGTCGTCAATGCGGTCGTGCTGATCGGCTTCACGCTGCTCGGCGGGCTGCAATGGCTGTCGACTGCGCTGGCGGCCAGCGTCGGCACGGGCATGAGCTACCAGATCGCGCTGATCGTCGCCGTTGCCGTGATCTCGGGCGTGATCGACCTGCCGTTCGACTACTACAAGCAGTTCCGGCTGGAAGAGCGCTTTGGCTTCAACAAGATGTCGCCTGGGCTGTTCTTTTCCGACCTGGTGAAGAGCAGCTTCATCGGCGCCCTGATCGGCCTGCCGCTGCTGTGGGTCACGCTGACGCTGATGGACAAGGCCGGTTCGCTGTGGTGGCTGTATGCATGGCTGCTGTGGTGCGGCTTCCAGATTTTCATGCTCGGCTTCTACCAGAGCCTGATTGCGCCGCTGTTCAACAAGTTCACGCCGCTGGAAGACGACAGCCTGAAACAGCGCATCGAGGGACTGATGACGCGCGTCGGCTTCGCCAGCAAGGGGCTGTTCGTGATGGACGGCTCGCGCCGCAGCGCGCATGGCAACGCCTACTTCTCCGGCTTCGGCTCGGCCAAGCGCATCGTGTTCTTCGACACGCTGCTGTCGCGCCTCGCGCCGAACGAGATCGAGGCCGTGCTCGCGCACGAACTCGGCCACTTCAAGCTGAACCATGTGATCAAGCGGGTCGCGGTGATGTTCGTTATTTCACTGGGCTTCCTCGCCCTGCTGGGCTGGCTGAAGAACCAGGCCTGGTTCTACACGGGGCTGGGCGTGACGCCGCTGATGGAAGGCAGCAATGACGCGATGGCGCTGATCCTGTTCATGTTCGCGCTGCCGGTGTTCACTTTCCTGTTCTCGCCGCTGCTGTCGATTACGTCGCGCAAGAACGAATTCGAGGCCGATGCATTCGCCGCACGGCACAGCAATTCGCAGGACCTGATCTCCGCGCTGGTCAAGCTGTACGAAGACAATGCATCGACGCTGACGCCGGATCCGCTGCACTCGGCGTTCTATGATTCACACCCGCCGGCCAGCGTCCGGGTGCAGAAGCTGCTTGGCGCCTGACGATGCTGACGCTCGCCGGCCTGCTGCAATCCTCATGCCGCCATCGCACCGATGCGGCCGGCGACGCCGAGGTCGCGCAAGCGCTGGCGCTGCTGGCCGACTGGACGCTGGAAGGCGGCCGGCTGGTGCGCACCTTCCGCTTGCCTGACTATCACCAGACGATCGCGTTCGTGAATGCGATCGCCGAGGTAATCCATCGCGAAGATCATCATCCCGAGCTGGTGGTCGGCTACAACCGCTGCACGGTGAAATACGACACGCACTCTGTCAACGGCGGCAAGGGCGGGCTGTCCGACAACGACTTCATCTGCGCAGCCAAAATCGACAACGTTTACCGGCAAGGTTCATGGCAGAACAGCAAGGCCTGATCGTCGCCGCGCACGGCAGGCACTACCTTGCGCAGGCCGACGGGCAGCTGTGGCAGTGCGTCACCCGCGGCAAGAAGAGCGATGTCGCCACCGGCGACCGCGTGCGTTTCCGGCCGACGTCGGCCGACCAGGGGGTGATCGAGGAAATCCTTCCGCGCGCCACCCTGCTCTACCGCTCCGACCAGTTCAAGTCCAAGCTGCTGGCCTCGAACCTCACGCAACTGCTGATCGTCGTCGCGACCGAGCCGAGCTTCTCGGACGACCTCGTGTCGCGTGCACTGGTCGCCGCCGAGGCCGCAGGCATCCGTCCCCGGCTGGTGCTGAACAAGATCGACCTCATCGACCAGCGAGACGCTGCCCGTGCACGCGTCGCCCTGTACGAAGGGCTGGGCTATCCGGTGCACGAGGTCAGCGCCAGGGCCGAACCGGCGCAGGCGGTGGCCACGCTGCAACCGCTGCTGCAGGGCGAATCGACGATCCTGATCGGCCAGTCCGGCATGGGCAAGTC
>CAYZXP010000065.1:0-14707 GCA_964482415.1 uncultured Bifidobacterium sp.
CGCGCCGGCAGCGCCCGGACCTTCCCGTTCGGCGACGATCCCGGATCGCTGCCGCAGCATGCGTGGTTCCGCGGCAATGCGGACGGGCACAGCCACCCGGTCGGTTCGCGCGAACCGAATGCGTTCGGCCTGCATGACATGCTCGGCAACGTCTGGGAAAAAACCGAAGACTGCTGGCGTCCGCATTACGAAGAGGCGCCGGCCGACGGCAGCGCGCGCACCGACGGCGACTGCGACCTGCGCGTGGTGCGCGGCGGTTCGTGGGTGAACCTGCCGCAGTTCCTGCGCTCGGCCGCGCGCTTCCGCTACTCGGCGACCAGCCGTTACGAGTTCGTCGGATTGCGCATCGCGCGCGACCTGAAGGACTGAGCGGCGCGCCTGCCCCGACGACAGGTCAGCGGCGGCGCGGCTCGCCCGCGCCGTGCCGCAGCCATTCGGACGAAACGCCCAGCATGCCGGCGATCACGGACAGCTTGTCCTCCGTCGGGTATGCATCGGCATCCACCCAACGGTAGACCGATGCCAGCGACAAGGGCTTGCCCTCGTAGCGGCGATTGAATTCCGCGTGAAATTCACGCTTGCTGTTGACCGGGTAACCCGCCCACGCGAGTGCCATCCTCAACCGGCCTGAAAAGGCTTCGCGCCGGATTGCTGCGTTCATTCCCGTACCCCTGCTCGACGCTCAAAAAAGCTCCCGCAGGATGGGTCTCCTGCGGGAGTCAATACCAACCGGAGATTGCGAAGAGAGGCTCAGGCACACACGCTTCGTCCCAACCTCTTCACATTCCTTGCTTCCACTTGCCCCCGCATCGTATGCAGCGCCTCCCGCGCTGGAAATCTCGTTTTTCGAAAGGGGGATTTAGGTCAGATCTGAACCGGCATGACGCGTCGCGAAATGTCGGGTGCGTTGCCTTTTGAACGCTTCAGTCATCCTGAACATCAGGTTTGGCAATGGCAAATTATTGTCATTTGTCACGCGGGCGGCGCGGCTATATAGTTCCGCGAAAAACTCGGCCGTACGGCGCCGTCCCAGCTACCCGCCGGGGCGGCATGCCCGGAAGGCGTGCCCCGGCGACGGACCCCGATGCCGGCCAGGCTGCCCAAGCGCGTGCGGAACTAGACCAACACGTCACATGATGACGAGAGCCGGAGAGACAAGCGATGGGCATGCATTTCGATTTCACCGACATGCGGCTGCTGACGCACATAGCGGAAATGCACAGCCTCACCGCAGGCGCCGAGCGCGCCTGCCTTTCACTGCCCGCCGCCAGTTCGCGGCTGAAACGCTTCGAAGAAAGCCTCGGGCTCAAACTGTTTCACCGCACCGCGCAGGGGCTGACGCTGACGCCTGCCGGCGAGGTGGTGCTGCGCTACTCACGCGAGGTGAACCAGAAGCTCGAGCGCATGTGCGGCGAGCTGCACCAGTTCGTGCGCGGCATCAAGGGCACGCTGCGGCTGCAGGCGAACACGATCGCGACCACCGATTTCATCCCGGCGATCCTGCCGGCCTTCCTCGCGACCCATCCGGACGTTGACGTCGACCTGCGCGAACGGCTCAGTCCCGACATCGTGCGCGCAGTCTGCGACGGCGCGGCCGACATCGGCATCGTCGCCGGCGACGTGCGCGCCGAAGACCTCGAAGTGATTCCCTACCGTGACGACCGGCTGGTGGTGGTCACGTCGCCTGACCATGAGCTCAACGACGCCGGCGAAATCGACTACGTGCGCACGCTGAAGTACGACCAGGTCTGCCTGCATGAAGGCAGCGCGATCAGCACCTTCCTCGCGCAGGTCGCCAACGAAAGCCATCGCACGCTGCGCACGCGCATCCGCGTGGGCAACTTCGAGGCCGCGTGCCGGATCATCGAGGCGAACGTTGCGATCGGCATCGTGCCGGAATCGTCCGCACGCCGTTATGAAAAGTCGATGCGCATCCGCAT
This sequence comes from uncultured Bifidobacterium sp., assembly GCA_964482415.1. Classification (GTDB taxonomy): domain Bacteria; phylum Pseudomonadota; class Gammaproteobacteria; order Burkholderiales; family Burkholderiaceae_D; genus Pernthalerella. Next base: position 1,941 of record CAYZXP010000065.1, read on the forward strand.
CTCGCGACTGACCGACCCGTGGTCGCTGCGCAAGATGTCGATCTGCGTGAAGAGCATCGATCAGCTGCCGAGCTTTGCGCGCGACCTGATCGACATGATGCTCGACGACCTCTCGATGCCGGCTGATGCCTGACGCGCGCGGGCGCGCCGCCCTGCCATGCTCGGCACGCTGATCGTCTGCCTGTCGGGCTGCGGTGCGCCGGTGTCCGTGGCCGATGATGCGGGCCGGCTGTCGGCCGGCTACCTGCAGGCCTGCCATGAAATGCACTACCTCAAGCGCCGCCATTGCCCCGACATCGACGCGCCGGTGCTGTTGCGCTGTACGAATGACGTCGAGCGCCAGCTGCCGCCGAAATTCCGCGAGGATTTCCGCCGCGGCGCGAAAGTGCTGGAGCAGCGGCTCGCGCAGGAACTGCCGCCGCTGGCAGAGCGGCGCTTCAGCCAGCAGCTCGAGGCCAGCGGCAAGGACGCTGCGCAGGCCTGCCAGTCACTGGCGGCCGAGAATGCGCAGCGCCGCGTGCAGCTGATGCGCCAGCTGCAAAGCCTGGGACGAAACTAGCGCAAGCCGGATCAGATCGGCAGGCCGCTGTCGTCGAACATGCCCTCAAACAGCGCCGAGCTGAGATAACGCTCGGCAGTGTCCGGCAGGATCACGACGATGGTCTTGCCCGCATAGCGCGGTTCCTGCGCCAGGCGCACCGCCGCCGCCGCCGCCGCGCCGCAGGAAATGCCGGCCAGGATGCCCTCTTCCCGCGCGAGCCGGCGCGCGAACGCAATCGCCTCGTCATTGCCGACCTGCTCGACGCGGTCGACCAGCGACAGGTCGAGGTTGTCCGGGATGAAGCCGGCGCCGATGCCCTGGATCTTGTGCGGGCCCGGCTTGATGTCTTCGCCGCGCATACGCTGCGAAATCACCGGGCTGGCCGACGGCTCGACCGCGACCACTTCGACCGCCTTGTTGCGTGTGCGCTTCAGGTAGCGCGCCACGCCCGACAGCGTGCCGCCGGTGCCGACGCCGGCGACGAACACATCGACCTCGCCCTGCGTGTCGTCCCAGATCTCGGGGCCGGTGGTGGCCTCGTGGATGGCCGGGTTGGCCGGGTTGCTGAACTGTTGCAGCAGCACGAAATTCGGCGACGATGCGGCGATCTCCTTCGCCTTCGCGATCGCGCCGTTCATTCCTTTCGCGCCCTCGGTCAGCACCAGCTTCGCACCGAGCACGGTGAGCAGCTTGCGGCGCTCGAGGCTCATGGTCTCGGGCATGGTCAGCGTCAGCGGTATGCCGCGCGCGGCGGCGACGAAGGCCAGCGCGATGCCGGTGTTGCCGCTGGTCGGCTCGACCAGTTCGGTGCCGGGTCCGATCAGGCCGCGCTGCTGCGCGTCGTTGATCATCGCCGCGCCGATGCGGCACTTCACCGAGAACGCGGGATTGCGTCCCTCGATCTTCGCCAGTACGCGCGCCTGTGAATTGCCTGTCACGCGGTTCAGGCGCACCAGCGGCGTGCGGCCGATGGTCTCGGCGTTGTCATTGAAAACGGGCATGGATTCCTCGAACTGTGTGATGTTTTTTAACGATGGCGTGCGCGATCCCCGCCGCCCCCTGCCACAGGATTCTAGCCGAGCCCGCGATGGCGGCGGCCGCCCTCAGGCCTTCTTGGTCGACAACAGCCAGATTCCCGACAGCACCAGCGCGGTGCCGGCCAGCTGTATCGCGGTGATCGGCTCGCCCAACAGCCAGGCCGCGAGGAACAGCACCGACACCGGGCCGATCATGCCGGCCAGCGACGCCACTGGCGCACCGACGCGCGCGATGCCCATCATCGTCACGAACACCGGCAGCACCGTGCAGAGCACCGCGTTCAAAAGCGACAGCCGGTAAACCTCGGGCGGCTGCAGCAGCGCCGACGCCGGCCGCAGCACGAGGAACTGCCCGACTGACATCACCGTCGACACGCACATCACATAGGACACCAGGCGCAAGGAACCGACGCGGCGCACCAGCTCGCCGGACAGCAGCAGGTAGAGCGAATAGAACACCGCGCTGCCGAGCACGAAGGCGCCGCCCAGCCAGACGTTGGCGCTGCCGGCCTGCGCGTCGTGCACGAACACCAGCACCGTGCCGCCGTAGCAGATCGCCAGCGCCAGCCACTCGATGCGGCCGACGCGGCGCCTGAGCCAGAGCACCGACATCAGCAACACGAAGGACGGCGTGAGGAACAGGATCAGCCGTTCGAGGCCGGCCGAGATGTACTGCAGCCCGAGGAAATCGAGATAGCTCGACAGGTAGTAACCGACCACGCCGAGCAGCACGATGCGGGCGCGATCGGCCGCCGGCAACGGCGCGCTGCGGCGCATCTGCAGCCACGCGACCAGCGCGAAGAACGGCAGCGAGAACAGCATGCGCAGCGCCAGCACCGTCATGGCGTCGACGTCGTGCCGGTAATGCAGCTTCACCACGACGCCCTTGGCCGAGAACAGCACCGAGCCGAGCATGGCGAGCAACAGCCCGGTGAGGAACAGGCGGCGCGAGGAATGGTCGTTTTGCAGTGCGGTGTTCAAGGAAGCGTGCAGGCGGGACGGATCAAGCCGCGATTGTAGGGAAGCCGGCCGCCTGCGCGTTCGGCTTTGACTAAGCGCAGGTTCGCGCGACGGCGCGCGGCGTCAGGCGGCGCCGCCGCGCGCACCCTCGACCGGTTCCGGCTCGTGGATGCGGATCGCGTTCTTGCCGGCCTGCTTGGCCTGGTACATCGCGCGGTCGGCGTGATTGACGATGGTCTTTTCATCGTTGCCGGTGCCGGCGAACAGCGTCAGCCCGATGCTGGTCGAGCAGCGGTGCGCGATCTCGCGCTCGCCGCCGGCCTCGCTGACGAGCAGCAGGTAGTTTTCAGCCAGCGCACTGCGGATCTTCTCGGCGACGGCCATCGCCTGCTGGCGCGCGCGCACCTCGGTGTCACCGAGCTCGTTGATCACCACCACGAACTCGTCGCCGCCGAGGCGGGCGGCCGTGTCCTCGGCGCGAATGCAGGACTGCAGCCGGCCCGCCAGCTCGACCAGCAGCTGATCGCCGGCCGCATGGCCGTAGCGATCATTCAGCGGCTTGAAATTGTCGAGGTCGAGCAGCATCAGCGCGCTGTAGCGCAGGTGGCGCGCATTCGCGGAAAAGATCTGGCGCAGGCGGTCGCTCAGCAGGCGGCGGTTCGGCAGTCCCGTCAGCGGATCAAAGAACGCCAGCTGGCGCGTGCGCTCCTCGGCGAGCTTGCGCTCGGTGATGTCGATGTGGGTGCCGCACATGCGCGCCGGACGGCCCTGCACGTCGCGCTGGGTCACGTTGCCATGGTCAAGGATCCAGCGCACCTTGCCGTCCTTGTGCAGCATGCGGTACTCGATCTGGTGCGCGGCCGAGCGGCCGGCCAGCACGTCGTCGATCGAGCGCTGCACCTTGGCTACGTCATCCGGATGGACGAGGAAGGTCGGCATGAACGCCTGCTCGCCCATTTCTTCGCGCGTGTAGCCGAGCATCGTGGCCCAGCGCTCGTTGCGGACGATGGTGCCGGCCTTGATGTCCCAGTCCCAGTAACCGAGCTCGGCGGCCTCGAGCACGAAGCGCAGCTGCTCTTCGTTCAGGCGGATGCGTTCGGAAGAGCGGCTCTTCTCGATCGCGATGCCGGCCAGCCAGGAGAAGTGCCGGATCAGCGCAAGGTCGGACTCGCTCGGCCGCGTGGGCCGGCGGTGGTAGATCGCGAAGGTACCGAGCAGCTTGTGGTCCGACGAATGGATGGGCTGCGACCAGCAGGCCTGCACGCCGGCGCGGGCGGCGATCTCGCGGAACGGCTCCCAGTACGGATGCTCGGCGATGTTCTCGACCACCACCAGCTCGTCGCGGAATGCGGCCGTGCCGCAGGAGCCGACGCCGTCGGCGGCCGGCAGGCCGTTGACGGCCTCGGAAAAGAAATCCGGCAGGCCGGGCGCCGCGCCGGTGAAGAGCGTGCGATCGGATTCGCTGAAGATCAGGATCGAGCAGACCATCTCGGGGTGCAGCGACTCGACCGAATGCGTGAGCGTGCGCAGCACCTCCGGCAGCGCCACCGAGTCCTGCAGCAGCTTGAGGATCGAGTTCTGCAGGCCCAGCTCCTCGGCGAAGGCGGTCAGCCGCTCCTCCGAGGCCAGCAGCTTTTTCTTTTCGTCCTCGAGCGCGCGGCGCGCACTCTCGAGGTCGGCGACGCTGCGCTTGAGGCGGCGGTTGATCGTGTGGATGTAGAGCGCCAGCCCGCCGACGAGGCTGATCGAGATGAACGCCACGCCCAGCAGGAAGTACAGCCGGTCGAGGTCCGCCTCCTGCTCGGGCGCATAGAGGAAGCCGTCGAGCGAGAAATCCTTCGGCAACGCGCCGGACTGCGTGTACACCGCGGCGATGTCCTGCCAGCGGACCGGGTTCATGTGGCCGGGTTCGATCAGGTTCGGCCGGATCAGGTCCTTGAGCGCATTGGCTTCGTAGGCGAGATGCTCGCGGCTGCCGCCGCCCGGATGGCGCGCCAGAATCAGGTCGATCATTTCGTCCGGATGGTTCAGCGCATACTGCCAGCCGCGCAGGCTGGCCGCGCGGAAGCGGCGCACGCGGTCCGGATGCTCGCGCAACTCGCGGTCCGACGTGAACAGCACGTCGGAATAGAAATCAATGCCGGCCGCCGCGGGCGACAGGATCTGGTAATCAAAACCGGCCTTGTCCAGCACGTCCGTCTCGTTCGACGCGTAGATGCTCATCGCATCGACCTTGCCGTCGATCAGGGAATGCACGTCGAAGTCGTGCGGAACGACGTCCATGCGGTCGCGCGCGACGCCTTCGCGCCCCAGGTAGGCGAACAGCTCGTCGGCGAAGGGCTCGATCATCACGCGCTTGCCGGCGAGGTCGTTCGCAGACGCCGCCTCACCGCTGCGGCGCATCGCCAGCACCAGCGGTGAATGCTGGAAGATCGCCGCCAGCGCGACCACCGGCTTGCCGGCGCCGCGCGCGAGGAGCAGGCTGCTGCTGCCGATGCCGTAGTTGGCGCGCCCGCTGACCACGCCGGCGACGGCATCCATGCCGGGCTGCGCCTCGGCGAGCTCTACCTCCAGGCCCTCTTCATGGTAGTAGCCCTTCGCGACGGCCGCGTAGTAGCCGGCGAAATGGAACCCGTGTTTCCACTTCAGCTGCAGGCGCACGTCATCGGCGTGCGCGGAGGCCGTGATGAGCAGGCCGCCGGCCGCCAGCAGGAAAAATTCGAGAACACGCCGCCAGAAGCACGCCGCCCGCGCACCGCCCCGGCTCCCGACCGCCCGGACAGCGGCTGCGCGCGGGGAACGGGAGTCGGAATGGCCTCGCAACATGTTTTGTCTTTTCGGCGGCGAACGAGGGTGGCTGGCTGGATTCTGGCTCGGGAATGTGGCCAATGGCCCGCCCGGACGGAGCAGGAGCATCGGATGCTGAAATTATAATATATCAGCCTGCCGTCGCCCCCGAGGGGAAGCCTGCCCCACAAATTGCAAAATATAGACTGGTACGAAAATCGGACCAGTCGGGCGCGTCCGGGACGTCTTCCTCCGGCAAATGTCCGCCGTCCGCAAACGCCGCCCGGAAAAACGGCGCAAAGCGAGGTTTCAACCGCCCTTCTTCGCGAACCCGCCACAATCGGCTTCCGGGAAATTTCGGCAAAGCAGTTTATGCCGCAGACCGCCGCCGGAACGAATTACTTAAGCAGCACCTGCGGCCTGAAATCGCTTAGCTTGTCGATCCGGAGACAAGAGGCTTTACGGGGCGATCGTCCGACGCTCGACCCGGCCCGGCCCGCACAACCAAAATCAGAAGACAGAGGAACGCAACGTGTCTACGCATTTCGATTTCACCGACATGCGACTGGTGATCCATATCGCCGAAGCAAACAGCCTGACTGCCGGCGCCGAGCGCGCCTGCCTGTCGCTGCCGGCCGCCAGTTCCCGCCTGAAGCGCTTTGAGGAAAGCCTCGGGCTGAAGCTGTTCCATCGCGCCGCGCAAGGTCTGACCCTGACGCCGGCCGGCCGGGTCGTGCTGCAGTCGGCGCGCGAAGTGCAGCAGGAACTCGAGCGCCTGTGCGGCGAGCTGCACCAGTACACCCGCGGCGTGAAGGGCACGCTGCGGCTGCAGGCCGAGACGATCGCGATCCACGAAGACATTCCGCTGCTGCTGCCGTCCTTTCTGGCGGCGCACCCCGACATCGACATCGAACTGCGCGAACGCAACTGCGAAGACATCGTGCGCGCGGTCAGCGAAGGCGCCGCCGACATCGGCATCGTCTCCTGCGATATCCGCGGCGGCGATGTGCAGCTGATCCCCTACCGGCATGACAGGCTGGTGGCGGTGTTCTCCCCGCACCATCCGCTGGCCAAACTGAAGAAGCTGGACTTCGTGCAGGCGCTGAAGCACGAGCACGTTGCACTCACCGAGGACTGCGCGATCTCGCAGCTGTTGTCGCGCATGGCGGCCGAATGCCAGGCCAGCATCGGCGTGCGCACCCGCGTGAACAATTTCGAGAGCGCCTGCCGCATCGCCGAGGTGAATGCGGCGATCGCCGTGATGCCGGAATCGGCAGCGCTTCGCTACGCCAAATCGATGCGGCTGCAGCATGCGCCGCTGGCCGATGCCTGGGCACAGCGCAAGCTGTCGTTGTGCGTGAAGAATGTCGAGCAGCTGCCGGTCTTTGCGCGACGGCTGGTCGACCTGATCGTCGGCGAATTCGCAATCGAAGCTGCCGCCTGATCACGGCGCCGCCACGCGTTCGCGGCGGCGAGCCTGCGCCTGCACGGCGCTGCCGTGGATCCCCCCTCCGTCGCAGCGAGGCAGCCCGCCGCTGGCGTACCGCCGGCCTGCGGGGATTCATCGGGATATTTCCGACGACAATCAGCCAGCCGGAAGTGCTTGACTGAACAAATGAGAATAATTATCATTCATTAGCACAGTTTTAATTGCACCTCAATTTTTCCGGCAGAGACACGACCATGAAAACCCGCATTCTCGCTGTAGCGCTCCTCGCCCTGTCCCCGTTGTTCGCCACCGCGGCGGACAATGAAATCGCGATCACGATCAAGGATCACAAGTTTTCCCCTGCCGAAGTCCGCGTGCCGGCCGGCCAGAAGGTGAAGCTGATCGTCGAGAACCAGGATTCGACGCCCGAAGAATTCGAGAGCCATGAGCTGAACCGCGAGAAGGTGATTGCGCCGCGCTCGAAGGCAGTGATCTGGATCGGCCCGCTGAAGGCCGGCAAATATCCGTTCATGGGCGAGTTCAACCAGGCGACCGCCAAAGGCGTGGTCATCGCGGAGTAAGCGCCATGTTCGGCTCCGCCCTGATCATCTTCCGCGAAACGCTCGAGGCGGCGCTGGTGATCAGCATCGTCGCGGCCGCCACGCGCAGCGTCAGCCGTCGCACGCTGATGATTTCGCTCGGTGTGCTGGCCGGCGTGATCGGCTCCGCCGTACTCGCCGGACTGACCGAGACCATCGCCAACATGGCCGATGGCAGCGGGCAGGAATTGTTCAATGCCGGCGTGCTCGGCGTGGCCGTGCTGATGCTTGGCTGGCACCATGTCTGGATGTCGTCGCACGGCGCAGAGCTGGCGCGTGACGCCAAGCGTGTCGGCGCCGAAGTCAGCGAAGGCTCGCGCGGCCTGTCGGCGATCACGATCCTGATCGCGCTGACCGTGCTGCGCGAAGGCGCGGAAAGCGTGCTCTTCCTGCACGGCATGGCCAGCGGCGACGGCAGCAGCCTCGGCGACGTGCTTGGCGGCGGCGCGCTCGGCCTGGTCGGCGGCGCGACGCTCGGCGTGATCATGTACTTCGGCCTGATGCGCATTCCGCTGAAGTGGTTCTTCAGCGTCACCGGCTGGATGATCGTGCTGCTGGCCGCCGGGCTGGCCGGCCAGATGGCCCGCTTCCTTATCCAGGCCGACTGGCTGCCCTCGCTGGTCAGCCCGCTGTGGGATACGTCGACCATCCTGTCGGCCGACTCGCTGCCCGGACGCATCCTGCACGCGCTGGTGGGCTACGAACCGAGCCCGAGCGCCATGCAGATGGTGTTTTATGTCGCCACCCTCGGCGTGATATTGTTCGTCGCCTCGCTGGTCAAGCGCCAGCAGGCGAGCGTCCGTCCCGCCTGAGGCCGCAGCGCCCGAGACAATCTACAACAACAACTCCAAACACCATGAAAACCCTGATGATGGCCGGCGCACTGGCCGCAGCCTCCGCCGGCATGGCCCATGCCGCCCCGGACGAATACATCTACCCGGCGCGCGTCGAGGCCGGCGAGCGCGAAATCGACTTCAAGTTTGGCACGCGCGACATGCGCGATCGCTCGCAGAACCGCTCGTCGGCATCGATCGGCCTCGGCTACGGCGTCAACGAGCACTGGTTCACCGAGGTCTACGTGAAGTACAACCACGAAGCCGGCAGCCAGACCGAGTTCGATGCGCTCGAATGGGAAAACCGCTTCCAGCTGACCGAGACGGGCCGCTATCCGGTGGACGTCGGCTTCCTGATCGAGGTCGAGCGCCCGCAGAACCGCGCCGAGGGCTACGAAGTGAAGTGGGGCCCGCTGTTCCAGGCTGACATCGGCCAGACCGAATGGATCGCAAACTTCCTGTTCGAGCGGAATTACCGCAGCGACGAGCCCAGCCACACCACGTCGTACTATCAGGTGCAGGGCCGCTACCGCGTGCAAAAGGAGTTCGCGTTCGGCTTCCAGGCCTTCGGCGACCTCGGCCGCTGGGACAATTGGGCCAGCACGCGCCAGCAGGGCCACCGTATCGGCCCGGCCATCTTCGGCAAGCTTGCGCTCGACTCGCACCAGGCGATCAAGTACAACGCCGCCTACCTGATGGGCCGCAACCGCATCGACGACGTCGCAGTGCGCGGAAACACTTTCCGCGTCCAGGTCGAGTACGAATTCTGACACCGCACGCGTTCGTGTCTTCAACGCACCGCTCGCGGTGCGTTTTTATTTTGTGCGCCTGCAGAACGGCGACCTCATGAATTAGAATTCGCGCGCCGGCCACACGTTGCGGCCGCTGCGAACACGGGACACGATGGACGACCTGAAAGACACCGACGAAGACTCCGGCTCCCCGGACAAGGAAAAGGCGGCGCAGCGCAGCACCTGGGTCAGCGTGATCGTCAACATCGCGCTCGCCGTCGCGCAGGCCATCGCCGGCGTGCTCACGCATTCGCAGGGCCTGATTGCCGACAGCATCCATTCGCTGTCGGACCTGGCGTCGGACTTCGTCGTGCTGCTGGCGCTGCGGCACAGCCGGAAGGCGGCTGACGACGACCACCACTACGGGCACCAGCGCTACGAAAACGCCGCCAGCCTCGTGCTGGGCCTGCTGCTGTTCGTCGTCGGCGCGGGCATGGTCTGGGGCGCCGCCGCAAAGATCAGCCAGCCGCAGGCGGCGGCCGCCGTGGCGCCAGCCGCGCTGTGGGTCGCACTGGGCTCGCTGCTGGCCAAGGAGCTGCTGTTCCGCTACATGCTGGCCGTCGGGCAGCGCGTGCGCTCGAACCTGCTGATCGCCAATGCCTGGCATGCGCGTTCGGATGCAGCGTCGTCACTGGTGGTCGCCATCGGCATCGGCGGCAACCTGCTCGGCGTTCCCCTGTTCGATCCGATCGCCGCCGCCATCGTCGGCTTCATGGTCGGCAAGACCGGCTGGTCCTTCCTGTGGGAAGCGCTGCACGACCTGACCGACCGTGCCGCCACGGCGGAGGAAACCGAAAGCATCCGCCGCGAGATTCTCGGCACGCCGGGCATCCTTGGCGTGCATGACCTGCGCACCCGCCGCACCGGCGACCTGCTGCTGGTCGACGCCCATCTCGAGGTTGACGGCTCGCTGACCGTCGAGGAAGGGCACCGCATCGCAGTCGATGCGCGCCGGCGCGTAATGGAACGCCACCCGGTGCTGAACATGATGACGCACGTCGACCCGCGACAGGTCTGACAGGACGCTAGGCCGCCCGCTCAGTTGGCGGGCTTGTCCGGCAACAGCAAATCCTTCGCCGGCAGGCCGCGCGGGTCTGCCGGAACGGCTGCGGTACCGGGGGGATTCCTTGCGACGACCGCGATGATCGAAGCTTCGGCCTTGCGGAAGGTCTCGTAGGGACGCGGCTGCAGCACGAGGTTCGGCTTCTCGACCTGCACGGGCACGCCGGCGGCCTGCAGGAATTCGATCAGGCGTGAAGACTTCAGCGCGAAGTTCACGTTCTGCGCGATGTCACCGGTCTTCTGCGCCAGCGACAGCGCATTCAGCTTGGCGCGCACGACGCCGATCACGACGCCGTCCGGCGACAGCACCGGCCCGCCGGAATTCCCACGCTGCACCTCGGCGCTCAGCTGGAACAGCGCCTGCTCGCCCGTCTCGGTGCGCTCGCCGTTGACGATGCCGAGCGTGATCTTCTTCGACAGTCCCTGGACAAAGGGTTGCGGATACCCGATCACCAGCGCCTCCAGCCCGACCGGCACGTCGCCCCAGGACGCGATTGTCAGCGGCGGCCGCTCCAGCTTCGCCTGCAGCAGCGCGAGGTCATTCACCTCGTCGGTCTTGAGCACCGTCGCCACACGCCACTGCCTGCGTTCGGCCGGGCCGATCGGCCCGACCAGCACCTGCGAGCGCCCTCGGATGACGTGGAACGCGGTCACGATATGCCCGGCGTTCGACACGAAAAAGCCGGTGCCGACCGCATCCTTGTCCTGCGCATGGACAGCGCAGGCAAGCACGAAGGACGACAGGAAACAGACGAGCGCGCGCCTGAGCGCGCCGCAGCGACGGAGTGTATTCACGAAGTCCACCCTGTATCGGATTCGAATTGTTCTCGGATGCCGCGGCAGGCCGCGACGCGTGGCCATTATCCGCTTTCTGCAAAAGCGCAGGGGGGCGCGGTACACTGCGCGGTTTTCCCGTCACGGGAACGGCAAACCAGCGCATCGAATCATGGCCATCAAATCCGTCATCTATAAAGTCCAGCTGCAAGTCGCCGACATGGACCGGCACTACTACGCCGACCATGCGCTGAATATCGCCTGCCATCCGTCCGAAACGCTGCAGCGAATGATGACGCGCGTGCTGGTGTTCGCGCTGAACGCGCACGAGCGGCTAGAGTTCGGCAAGGGGATCTCCGACACCGACGAGCCGGACATCTGGCAGAAGGACCTGACCGGTGCGATCGATCGATGGATCGAAGTCGGCCAGCCCGACGAGCGGCGCATCCTGAAAGCCTGCGGCCGCGCCGGCGAGGTGAGCGTGTACGCGTATGGCAACAGCGCCGACATCTGGTGGAAGCCGCTGGCGAACAAGCTTGCGCGAACGAAGAACCTGTCGGTCTGGCGCATCGACCCGGACGCCGCCGAGCAGCTGGAACGGCTGTGCGAGCGCACGATGCAGCTGCAGGTGACGATACAGGACGGGGAGGTCTGGATGCGCAATGCGAACGACGCCGTCAACGTCACGATCGCGCCGCTCACGCCGGGCCGCTGAACGGCAGCGGCGCGCATCCCTTACAATCTGCACCATCAAGTTGCGTGCGGCGGCCGCCCCGGCCCTGCGCGCACGCCGTCCGCATTTCGCTTCTGATCATGGCCATGAACCGACTGAAAACGCCCGCGCTCTCGATGCTCGACCTCGTCACCAACCGCGAGGGGATCAGCGTCGGCGACGGGATCGCGATCGCGCTGCGCACCGCGCGGCATGCCGAGGCGCTGGGATTCAGGCGTTACTGGCTGGCAGAACATCACAACATGGTCGACGTGGCCAGCTCGGCGACCGCCGTGCTGGTCGGCCACATAGCCGGCGGCACGACCCGCATCCGTGTCGGTTCCGGCGGCATCATGCTGCCGAACCACGCGCCGCTGACGGTGGCCGAAGCTTTCGGCACGCTGGCCGAGATCTATCCGGGCCGCATCGACCTCGGGCTCGGACGTGCGCCCGGCACCGACGGCCTGACCATGCGCGCGCTGCGCCGCGACCGCATGGAAACGGAAGAGGACTTCCCGCGCGAGGTTGAAGAGCTGCAGCATTATCTCGGCCCGGTGCAGCCGGGCCAGCGCGTGATTGCCATGCCGGGCGCCGGCACGAACGTGCCGATCTGGCTGCTGGGCTCGAGCCTGTTCTCGGCGCGGCTGGCGGCGGCACGCGGGCTGCCGTATGCGTTCGCATCACACTTCGCACCACACCAGCTGCTGCAGGCGATCGCGCTGTACCGGCGCGAATTCCGCCCGTCCGCAACGCTGGAAGCGCCTTATGTGGCCATCGGCGTGCCCGTCATCGCGGCGCCGACCGACGAAGAAGCCGATTTCCTGGCCAGCACCGCGCAACGGCGCGTTCTTGGCATCATCACCGGGCAGCGGCAACCACTGCAGCCGCCGGTGGCCGGGTTCATGGACAGTCTCGATCCGCGCGCATGCGCCGGCGTCGAAGACTTCCTCGGCGCCGCCGTGATCGGCAGCCCGGAGTCCGTACGCGCAGGTTTCGCGCGGCTGGCCGAGCTCACCGAGGCCGACGAATTCATCCTCGTGTCCGACATTTACGATCCGGACCTGCGCCTGCGCTCGCTGGACATCGCCAGCGAAGCAGTACGCACTTTACCGGCCGAAGCGCAGGATCTTGCTGGCCAGGCTTGAGGCAGCAAGCGGACAGGCCTCAACGCAAGGCGAGGCTGTCGTCGACGCCGATCCAGTCGGCAATGTCCGTGCGCGGCTGCCGCAGCAACGGCTCGAA
>CAYZXP010000066.1:0-14551 GCA_964482415.1 uncultured Bifidobacterium sp.
GCGCCGGTCGACTGGTAGTACTTCCAGCCGGAACCGATCAGGTAGCCGCGCACCACGGCCTCGACCAGGATGGGCTTGAGCCGCTTGGCCACCACCGCGCGTCCGCGCACCTGCTCGACTTCGTCGGGCGCGACCACGCTCTCCGGCGCGACGCCGGTCAGGTGGTTCGGCACGATGTGGCCGAGCTTCTCGAACCAGAAGTCCGACATCTGGTTCAGCACCTTGCCCTTCGAAGGAATCGGCTCGTTCATCACCACATCGAACGCCGACAGGCGGTCGGTGGTCACGATCAGGATCTTGTCGTCGCCGACGGCGTAGTTGTCGCGTACCTTGCCGCGGCCGAGCAGCGGGAGGGAAGAGAGGGTGGATTGGTAGAGGCTGTTCATTGAGGTCATTCCTGATAAAGCAAAGTCACTGGATCCCGGCCTGCGCCAGGATGACGAATCAAAAGCTGCCAGCCCTTAAAAGAGTCACCCCGGCGCAGGCCGGGGTCCAGTGTCTTTACGCTTGGGCCGGAGCAGCGGCGTTACTTGACCAGCTGTGCCAGCTCGCCCTTCTTGTAGCGCTCGGCGATCTTCTCCAGCGAGACCGGCTTGATCTTGCCCGCCTGGCCTTCGCAGCCGAACGACAGGTAGCGCGCCTTGCAGACCAGCTTCGCGGCTTCGCGCGCCGGCTTCAGGTAGTCGCGCGGGTCGAACTTCGACGGATTCTCGATGAAGTAGCGACGGATCGCGCCGGTCATCGCGAGGCGGATGTCGGTGTCGATGTTGATCTTGCGCACGCCGTGCTTGATGCCTTCCTGGATCTCTTCAACCGGCACGCCATAGGTCTCTTTCATGTCGCCGCCGAATTCGCGGATCTCGGCCAGCAGCTCCTGCGGCACCGACGACGAACCGTGCATCACGAGGTGGGTGTTCGGGATGCGCTGGTGGATTTCCTTGATGCGGTCGATCGCGAGGATGTCACCGGTCGGCTTGCGCGAGAACTTGTACGCGCCGTGCGAGGTGCCGATCGCGATGGCCAGCGCATCGCACTGGGTCTGACGCACGAAGTCGGCCGCCTGGTCGACGTCGGTCAGCAGCTGCTCGCGGGTCATCTTGCCGTCGGCGCCGTGGCCGTCTTCCTTGTCGCCCATCATGGTCTCGAGCGAGCCGAGCACGCCGAGTTCGGCCTCAACGGTCACGCCGATCGCGTGCGAGAACTCGACCACCTTGCGCGACACCTCGACGTTGTACTCGTAGCTGGCGACGGTCTTGCCATCGTCCATCAGCGAGCCGTCCATCATCACCGACGTGAAGCCGGACTTGATCGCGGCCATGCAGACCGCCGGCGACTGGCCGTGGTCCTGGTGCATCACGACCGGGATATGCGGATACGCCTCGACGGCTGCTTCGATCAGGTGGCGCAGGAAGGCCTCGCCTGCGTATTTACGCGCACCGGCCGATGCCTGCATGATCACCGGCGCACCGACTTCGTCGGCTGCCTGCATGATCGCGGTCACCTGCTCGAGGTTGTTGACGTTGAATGCCGGCAGACCGTAGCCGTTTTCGGCGGCGTGGTCGAGCAGCTGGCGCATGGATACGAGAGGCATTGCAATCTCCTGAATAGGTAAGCTTGGTTATCGGTCCCCGATCTTCGTGATCTTCAGGGCATTCGTGCCGCCGGTCTGTCCCATCGGCTCGCCCCAGGTCACGACGATCATGTCATCTTTCTTTGCCAGCCCATTGGCCAGCAACAATTTTTCCACCTCGACGAGCACGGTCTCGCGGTCCATGCCGGCAGTCTTCAGCTCCAGCGGATAGACGTTGCGGAACAGCGCGATCTTGCGGTGCGTCGCAAGGTTCGGCGTCATCGCGTAGATCGGCATCTCGATGTTGTGCCGGCTCATCCACAACGCGGTCGAGCCGGACTCGGTCAGCGCAACGATCGCGCGCGCGCGCAGGTGGTGCGCGGTAAACAGCGCGCCGTACGCGATCGACTGGTCGATGCGCGTGAAGGTGGCATTCAGGAAGTCGGTGTCGAGCGTCGGCGGATCGGTCTTTTCGGCCTCGATGCAGATGGCGGCCATCGTCTCGACCGTCTCGACCGGATACTTGCCGGCGGCCGTCTCGGCCGATGTCATCACCGCGTCGGTGCCATCGAGCACCGCGTTGGCGACGTCCGATACTTCGGCGCGTGTCGGCACCGCGTTCTGGATCATCGACTCCATCATCTGCGTCGCCGTGATCGCCAGCTTGTTGCTGGCCCGTGCCATGCGGATCATGCGCTTTTGCAGCGCAGGCACCGCGGCATTGCCCACTTCAACCGCGAGATCGCCGCGCGCGACCATGATGCCGTCGGACGCGTCGAGGATCTCCTGCAGACGCGGAATCGCTTCCGCGCGCTCGATCTTCGCGATCATGCGTGGCTTGCGGCCGTGCGCCTCGCCGGCCACCGTGGCCAGCTGGCGCGCCATTGCCATGTCGGTCGCGCTCTTCGGGAAGGACACGGCGATGAAATCGGCGCCAAGCGCCATCGCCGTCTTGATGTCCTCCATGTCCTTCGCGGTCAGCGCGGGCGCGGACAGTCCGCCGCCCTGCTTGTTGATGCCCTTGTTGTTCGACAGTTCGCCACCGATCTTCACGGTGGTGAAAATCTCGCTGCCGGCGATGCGCTCGACCGTCAGCACGATCAGCCCGTCATTCAGCAGCAGCAGGTCGCCGGACTTCAGGTCATTCGGCAGTTCCTTGTAGTCGAGGCCGACGCGCTGCTGGTCACCCAATTCGCAATTGGCATCGAGGATGAATGCGTCGCCCTTCACCAGTTCGATCTTGCCGTCGGCGAATTTGCCGACGCGGATCTTCGGCCCCTGCAGGTCGGCCATGATCGCGACTTCACGCCCGCAGGCCGCCGCAGCGTCGCGCACCATCTGCGCGCGCGCCACATGGTCTTCAGCTTTGCCGTGCGAGAAATTCAGGCGCACCACGTCGACGCCGGCAGCAATCATCCGCTGGAGCACGTCGGGGGTGCTCGATGCGGGGCCGATAGTGGCAACGATCTTGGTGGCGCGCAGTTTCATGGCGTCTCGCTGTTAGTTGGTTGCGCGCTGCTGGAGCACGTCGACGGCGGGCAGCACCTGTCCTTCGAGGAATTCGAGGAAGGCGCCGCCACCGGTGGAGATGTAGCCGACCTTGTCGGCGATGTCGTATTTTGCGATCGCAGCCAGCGTGTCACCGCCGCCAGCGATGGAGAAGCCCTTCGATGCGGCGATCGCCATCGCCAGCGTCTTCGTGCCTTCGCCGAACTGGTCGAACTCGAACACGCCGACCGGGCCGTTCCAGACGATGGTGCCGGCATCCAGCAGTTGCGCCGCCAGCGCCTTCGCGGTGACCGGGCCGATGTCGAGGATCATGTCGTCATCCGCCACGTCAGCTACTGCCTTCACCGTTGCGACTGCGGTCGGCGCGAACTCCTTCGCGCACACGACGTCGGTCGGGATCGGCACGGTTGCGCCGCGCTTTGCCATGATGTCGATGATGGCCTTGGCCTCGTCGATCAGGTCGGCCTCGGCCAGCGACTTGCCGATTTTCAGGCCGGCAGCCAGCATGAAGGTGTTGGCGATGCCGCCGCCGACGATCAGGCGATCTACCTTGTCGGCCAGCGATTTCAGGATGGTCAGCTTGGTCGACACCTTCGAACCGGCGACGATTGCCGCCAGCGGACGCGCCGGCTGGCCGAGCGCCTTGCCGAGCGCATCGAGCTCAGCGGCCAGCAGCGGGCCGGCGCAGGCGACCGGCGCGAATTTCGCGATGCCGTGCGTGGTCGCTTCCGCGCGGTGCGCGGTGCCGAAAGCGTCGTTCACATAGACGTCGCACAGTTTCGCCATCTTCTGCGCCAGTTCGTCGCTGTTCTTCTTCTCGCCCTTGTTGACGCGGCAGTTCTCGAGCAGCACGACCTCGCCCGGCGCGACATCGACGCCGTCAACCCAGTTCGCCTTCAGCGCAACCGACTTGCCGAGCAGTTCGGACAGGCGCGCGGCGATCGGCGCCAGCGAATCTTCGGGCTTGAACTCGCCTTCGGTCGGACGGCCGAGGTGGGACGTGACCATCACCGCCGCGCCTGCGTCGAGCGCTGCGCGGATCGCCGGGACCGACGCGCGGATGCGGGTGTCCTCGGTGATCTTGCCGGCGTCGTCCTGCGGCACGTTCAGGTCGGCGCGGATGAAGACGCGCTTGCCGCGCAGTTGGTCATTCTGGACGAGGTCGGTCAGGCGCTTGAATTGCATGGCGGGGTCGGTGCGGATTATTGGAAACCCGCTATTTTACCGCAGCGACCGGCCGGCAAAACCGTTGCCAAACCGTCATGCCTGACGCCTGCCGGGCGTCAGGTCCACAGCCGCAGCGCCGTATAGCAGACCATGCCGAACACCAGCGTGCCCAGCAGGTGGCGCGTGTACAGGAAGAAGACCGTGGCCGCGATCGCCGCCATCAGCTTGATGTTCTGCCAGGGTTCGACCAGCGCGCCCTGCGTCATCAGCAGGTCCGGCGCGAGAATGGCCGACAATGCGACCGCCGGCACATAGCCGAGCGACTTCTGCATCCAGCCCGGCATCCGGCGCGAACCGCCGACCATGAAGAAGAAACTGCGGGTGATGACCGTGGTGCCGGCCATCAGTACGATCAGCAGCAGGTATTCCCAGTTATCGAGGTTCATCCGGCCGCTCCCTGTTTGTCCAGCGCTTTTTCGGCAGCCACGGCGGCGCCGATGCCGCAGACGATCGCGGCCAGCAACCCCAGCCGGTACGGCCAGCTGACGGTAGCCACCGCGACGAGGCTGGCCGCGATCACGCCAACCACGGTCGGCTTGCTTTTGACCAGCGGTATGGTCATCGCCAGCAGCGCCAGCGAGCCGGCGAAGCCGACACCCCAGCTCGGCGGTATCTGGCTGGCCAGCAGGATGCCGACCATCGTGCCCAGCTGCCACGCCCACCAGTTCGGTATGAACAGCCCGCGGAAATAGCCGAGCTTGCCGGCATGCTTGCCGACCGTGTGCGCCGGATAGCGTTGCGGGAAGAAGGCCATCACCAGATCGACGTTGTTGTAGCCATACCAGAGCCGCTGCCACCATTTCAGGTGAATGAAATGCGGGCCGATCACGGCGCTGAAAATCACGAAGCGCAGATTGACCATCAGCGCGGTCAGCGCCATCACGCCGATCGGCGCGCCGGCGGCGATCAACGGCAGCACCGCCAGTTGCGCGGAACCGCCGTAGACCACCAGCGTCATCACGACTGCCTGCCAGACCGACAGGCCGGACTGCACCATCGCCATGCCCGAGACGGCGCCCCAGGCGAACAGGCCCGGCACGGTCTGTGTGCTGACGCGCACGGCGTCCCAGAACGCGGCTTTCTCGCGTTTCTGGTCGCGTTCCGCGTCACGATTCTGGTCGCGTTCGTCCGGACTGGCAGCTGGATTGGACATGGCAGGAAGACAGGCCCCTGAAAATGCGCGAGCCCGCACGGCGAGTGCGGGCCATCGGGTTTCACAAAGTGCATATTCTACCGAGCAAGCCGCGACCGGCATTGAATCCGCTAAAATCCCCCTTTTGCAAACAAATACTCATTCGAACTGGAGAACCTGACATGTCCATGGCTGACCGCGACGGCAAAATCTGGAAAGACGGCAAACTCGTCGACTGGCGCGACGCCAACCTGCATATGCTCACGCACAGCCTGCACTACGGCATGGCGGTGTTCGAGGGCGTGCGCGCTTACAAGACCACCGACGGCACCGCGATCTTCCGCCTGAAGGAGCACACGCAGCGCCTGTACAACTCGGCGAAGATCTTCCAGATGGCGATCCCGTACGACATGGAGACCCTGATGGAGGCGCAGAAGGAAGTGGTGCGCGCCAACAACCTCGAGTCCTGCTACCTGCGCCCGCTGGTCTGGATCGGCTCGGAAAAAATGGGCGTGTCCGCGCGCGGCAACACCATCCACGTCGGCATCGCTGCATGGCCGTGGGGTGCGTATCTGGGCGAAGACGGCATCAAGCGCGGCATCCGCGTGAAGACCTCGTCGTTCACCCGCCATCACGTGAATGTGTCGATGGTCCGTGCGAAGGCCAGCGGCTACTACATCAACTCCATCCTCGCGAACCAGGAAGTGACCGCCGAAGGCTATGACGAGGCGCTGCTGCTCGATACCGACGGTTATGTGTCCGAAGGCGCCGGCGAAAACGTGTTCGTGATCAAGAACGGCAAGATCTACACGCCGGACCTGGCCAGCTGCCTCGACGGCATCACCCGCGACGCGGTGCTGACGATGGCGCGCGACCTCGGCATCGAGATCGTCGAGAAGCGCATCACGCGCGACGAAGTCTACTGCGCGGACGAAGCCTTCTTCACCGGCACGGCCGCCGAGATCACGCCGATCCGCGAGCTGGACAACCGCGAGATCGGCATCGGCAGCCGCGGTCCGATCACGGAGAAGCTGCAATCGCTGTTCTTCGACGTGGTGGGCGGCAAATCGGACAAGTATCGTCACTGGCTGACCAAGGTCTGAGACAAGCGAAGGAGCCATCGATGAGCCAGCCAGCGCAAGCGATCGAACTCGACGCGAAAGACCTGCCCGCGTACTGCCCGAACCCGGCCATGCCGGCCTGGTCTTCGCACCCGCGCGTGTTCCTCGACTTCGCCGCCAACGGTGAAGCGAAGTGCCCGTACTGCAGCACGGTGTACCGGCTCAAGCCGGGCGTGCACGCGCATTCCCACTGAGGCGCGCCATGGCGCGCCGCGTCCCGGCCTCCCTGCGCGAATGTCGCGGGGCAGGCTGAGCGCGGCGCTTGCCGCTGCTGACCCGCCAAGCCGTCTACTCCCACTCTCCGATGCCCATCCAGCCGAATCACCTCGCCAGCGCCGACGACGTTGAACATGCGTTCTACGACGCGGTTGCCCGCGCCGACCTCGAGGCGCTGATGGCGCTGTGGGCTGATGACGACGAGATCGCCTGCGTGCATCCGGGCGCGCCGCGCCTGCAGGGACATGCGGCGATCCGGGCGTCGTGGGAACTGATCTTCGAGCGCGGCCCGGTGCACATCCGTCCGCGCCACCTGCACGTCTCGCAGAACATGACCTGCTCGGTGCACACGCTGGTCGAAGAAGTCGACGTGCCGGACGATCCCGACTGGCAGGAGGCACACATCCTCGCGACCAATGTCTACCTGAAGACGCCGCAGGGCTGGCGCATGGTGCTGCACCACGCGTCGGTCGCGCCCGGCCGTCCGGCCGAACAGGCACTGCCACAGGGCGTGCTGCACTGACGCCGAGGCCGGATGAGCGACTATTCGGCTCCTCGCTGGCTTCCCGGCGGCCACCTGCAGACCATCTGGCCTGCCAAGCTGATCCGCACACCCGAAGTGACGCTCAAGCGCGAGCGATGGAACGCGCCGGACGGCGACTTCATTGACATCGACCTGGTCGAGGGCCTGCCCGGCAAGCCCCTGCTGCTGCTGTTTCACGGCCTTGAAGGCTCATCGTCCAGCCATTACGCACGGACGATGCTCGCGCACATCGAGGCGCTCGGCTGGTCGGGCGCCGTGCCGCATTTTCGCGGCTGCTCGGGCGAACTGAACCGCGCACCACGCTTTTACCATTCCGGTGACGCCGACGAAATCGGCTGGATTCTCGAACGCATGGCGCAGCATCCGCTGGCACACAACGCGTCCGCCTTTTTCGCTGCGGGCGTCTCGCTCGGCGGCAACGCGCTGCTGCGCTGGCTCGGTACGCGCGGCCGCGACGCCGGCTTCATCGACGCTGCCGCGGCCATCTCCGCGCCGCTCGACCTGGCCGCCGGCGGCGCTGCGCTGTCGTCCGGATTCAACCGCGTCTACACGCTCAGCTTCCTGCGCACGCTGAAGCCGAAATGCCTCGCCAAGCTTGAACAGTTCCCCGGACTGTTCGACCGTGAACGCATGCTGGCCGCGCGCAACCTGTACGAGTTCGACAATGTCGTGACTGCGCCGCTGCACGGCTATCGCGACACCGACGACTACTGGCACCGGGCGAGCGCAAAGCATGTGCTCGACGGCATCCAGGTGCCGACGCTGGTGCTGAACGCGCGCAACGACCCTTTCCTGCCCGCGCGTCACCTGCCGCGCAGCGCGTCCGATGCAGTGATCCTGGAGTATCCTGCCGAAGGCGGCCACGTCGGATTCGCGACCGGCCGCCTGCCCGGATCGCTGGACTGGCTGCCGGACCGCATCGTGCGCTTCCTGTGCAAACAGGTCAGCCTGAAGGACGGCATCGAGGCGGCGGCCTGACGCGCGCAGCCCTCCGCTTCCCGATTCACGCCCCCAACCAAACGACACTTCAGCCAATGGACGAAATCGTCAGGCAGGCCATGGCCAAGTGGCCGAACGTGCCGCACTGTCGCGGCTGGCTCGCGCTCGACGCGCGCGGCGCCTTCCGCATGCGCGACGAGGCGGCGCAGGCCGCGAATGCTGCCGGTGACGTGATCCGCCATCCCGCGCTGTTGTCCTTCATTTACCGCAACTACAGCCACGACGAGCACGGCGCCTGGTACTTCCAGAACGGCCCGCAGCGCGTGTATGTGGAGCTGGCTGCAACGCCTTACATCGCACGCACTGCGCCCATGGGCGGCTTCGTCACGCATGACGGCGAGCCGCTGCCGCCGGTCGATGCCGCATGGATCACCGACGAGGGCCGGCTGGTGCTGGAGGCCGGCGGCAAGATAGCGATGGTCGATGACCGCGACCTCGCAGAATGCGTCGGGATGCTGCGCATGGACGGCACGCCCGTCGACGACGAAGTGCTGATGATCTGGCTGGAAAGGATGCAAGGCGAACTGCAGCTGGACACCGGAACGCGGCAGGTGCCGGTGCGGCCGCTGCAGAGCGGCGAACTGTCGGCACGGCTGGGCTTTATTGCACATCCGGCGCGGCAAGCGGCCGGATCTCAGGCTAACGCTGATTCGGCTTCGTCGCCTTCCCCTGCTTCATGATCTCCTGCCAGTTCGCCTGCAGTTCGCGTTCGCGCGCATCGATGATGGCCTGATCGTAGAAGCTGGCATCCGGAGCAGTACGCGCTATCCGCAGCTGTTCGAGCGCGGACGGCAGTGCGCCGGTCAGCGCGTAATACTCGGCCAGCGCCATGTGCTGCTGCGCCTGCCTGCCGGCTTCTGCATACGCGCGCGCCAGCGCGCGCTGCACGCCGGCGTCTTCCCTGTACAGCTGCGCCTGGTCGCGCAGGAAGGTGACCGCTTCCTCCTTCTTGCCATTGGCCAGCAGCGCGTCCGCATACTGCATCGACAACGCACGCGACAGCGGGAAGCGCAGCCGCCCTTCGGAGGCCAGCGCCAGTGCCTGTGCCGGACGGCGGGCGGCCATCTGCAGTTCGATATCCAGGCTCTTGAACACCGGCGACAGCGGATA
This sequence comes from uncultured Bifidobacterium sp., assembly GCA_964482415.1. Taxonomy (GTDB): domain Bacteria; phylum Pseudomonadota; class Gammaproteobacteria; order Burkholderiales; family Burkholderiaceae_D; genus Pernthalerella. Next base: position 9,429 of record CAYZXP010000066.1, read on the forward strand.
GGCGGGCTTGCGCTCGACCTCGGCGCGGATTTCATCGACCAGCGTTTGCGCGCGAGCGACATCCCGCTGGCGCAAGGCGATCATCGCCAGCCCGTAGCGTGCACCCAGCGACGGCACCCGCGCGCCCTGCTTCAGCTGTTCGCCGAACACGGTTGCCGCATCGCGCAGGCCTTGCGGCGAGTCATCCTGCAACACGCGGATTCGCGCCTTGAGAAAGGAAAAATCGATGCTGTCGACGCGCTGCCGGTACGGCAGCGTGCGAATGCGGGCATCGACGTCGGCCATCCGCTCGGTGGTCAGCGGGTGCGTCAGCAGGTAGGACGGCACGCGGTCGCTGCGATTGCGGCCGGCTGCCTGCAGCCGGCTGAAGAAGCTCACCATGCCGTTCAGTTCGAAGCCGCCGCCGTTCAGTATGTTCACGCCGATGCGGTCTGCCTCGCGTTCCGCGTCGCGACCGAAACTCAGCTGCCGCTGCGCCGCCAGCCCGCTGCCGCCCATCATCGCGGCGGCGGCAAGATCCGGGCTCGAGCGCGCCGCCAGCGCCGCCACCAGCAAACCAACCATCGGCAGCAGCGAATCCTTTTTCTGCGCGCCGATCATTCGCGCAATGTGCCGCTGCGAAACGTGGCCAATTTCATGCGCCAGCACCGATGCCAGTTCGGATTCCGTCTGGGACGCCAGCACCAGGCCGGAATGGACGCCGATGAAACCGCCCGGCAGCGCGAACGCATTCAGCGACGGATCGCGCACGGCGAAGAAGAAATAATCGTAGCCGGCATCGCCGCGCGCATCGGGCGTGGCCGACAGCAGCGAACCGCCGAACTGGTTCAGGAAATCCAGCGTGACGGCATCGTCCAGATAGTCGGGATCGCGGCGGATGTTGTTCATCACCTGTTCGCCGAGCTTGCGCTCCATCAACGGCGACAGTTCTTCGCCCTCGGAGCCGCCGAGGTTGGGCAGCGCCTGCGCATGCAGCACGGCCGGCGCAAGCAGCACCGGTGACGCAAGCATGACGGCGCTTGCTGCAAACGCTTGCAGCAAGCGAGACAATAAGCGCGTACGGAAGGGACGATGCATGGTGCTATGATACCCGCAACCAACATTTGTTCGCCCCGGCCACACAGACCGAAACATTCACGCATGAGCGCCCAGAAAAACAGCAACACCACCCCGTCCGGCAACGGCGGCCTCACCCATTTCGACGAAGGCGGTCAGGCACATATGGTCGATGTCGGCGCGAAGTCAGAAACGCACCGTGTCGCGATTGCCAGCGGCTACATCCGGATGAAGCCGCAGACGCTTGCTGTGGTGATCGGCGGCACGGCGAAAAAAGGCGACGTGCTGGGCATTGCGCGCATCGCGGCGATCATGGCAGCCAAGCGCACGAGCGACCTGATTCCGCTGTGCCATCCGCTCGCGCTGACCCGCGTTGCAGTAGAGTTCACGATCAATGAATCCGATTGCAGCATCATGTGCAACGCGCAGGTCGAGACGCACGGCAAGACCGGCGTCGAGATGGAAGCGCTGACGGCCGTGCAGGTCGGCCTGCTGACCATCTACGACATGTGCAAGGCGATTGACCGCGGCATGGTGATGTACGACATCCGCGTGATGGAGAAGCATGGCGGGAAGTCGGGGAGCTGGAAGGTCGAGTGATAATCTCCGGTGCTACGCCAAATCTGATTAGCGTAGCCCGGCAGAGCGGGAAATTCGGGTTACCTGCCGGACTCGATGACCCAATGCAGAATCGCCGGCAGTCAATTCGCATTCAAGTCTGCTCGGGCGCAAGACTGCTATGCACTTCAGCCAGTCATTCGCGCCTGAGGTCAAAGACCAGTACTTCAGCCGCTTTGCCACCCGCAAGAGCCAACTCGGACTCACCATCAAGCAATGCGCCGTCGCCGCCATTGAGAACATGACCATTCAAGGTAATCTGGCCACGCGCAAGATGCACATAGGTCAGCCGGCCGGGATCTAGCTGCCGGTGCACTTGCTCGCCATCGTTGAAGAGTCCCGCTTCAATGCGAGCGTCCGCATTGATGCTCACCGAGCCATCGGCTCCGTCCGGCGACACGATCAGACGCAGGCGGCCTTGGCGCTCGGTCGTTGAATAATGTCTTTGCTCATAGCCGGGACGAATCCCCTTGAACTTCGGCAGTATCCAGATTTGCAGAAAATGTACCGGCTGTTCACGTGAATTGTTGAACTCGCTGTGCAAAACACCGGTTCCGGCACTCATGCGCTGCACGTCGCCGGGCCGCATGATGCCACTATTCATGCCGCCGGCCTCACCATTGCCCATGCTGTCCTTGTGAGACAGTTCACCGTCGAGCACATAACTGACAATTTCCATATCCCGATGGCCATGCGCACCAAAGCCATGGGCCGGCGCGACGGTGTCGTCATTAATCACGCGAAGGTTGCCATGCCCCTGGTGGCGCAAATCGAAATAATCTCCGAAGGAAAAGGTATGCGCGCTACGAAGCCATCCGCCGTGGGTGCTGCGTCCGCGCTCTTCAGCTCTGCGAATCGACATCATCGTCATCTCCTTAAGTTCAACGGCGGGTCTCCGAAGGCGGCTTAATCCGCGCGCCCTGCGCGCGGATTTTCCTGTGTACGCCTTTACTGAACCACGACCTGCCGGGTCGGTCGCGGGTAGCGATCGGCGTGCACTTCATTCAGTTTTTTGCCGCCGGTGAAGCCACCGGCAGGCAGTTCCCCGATACGCTGCGCTTCGACCAACTCTGCCAGCACTTCAGCACGCGACTTGCCAGAAGCCGACACGCTGTGCGGATAGCGGTGCGGGTACACTTCATTCAGATTTTTGCCTCCAAGGTAGCTTCCTGCAGGCAGATCACCGGTGCGGCGTGCCTGTTCCAGTTCAGCCAGCACTTGTTCGCGCGTCACGACCGACGTTGCGGCGGCCTGCGGATAACGCTGCGGATAAATTTCATTCAGCTTCTTGCCGCTGAAAACGCTGCCGGCCGGCAGATTGCCAGTGCGCTGCGCCTCGACGAGTTCCGATTGAACTTGCTCACGCGTTTTGCCAGCGGAGGCCTCGGTAGCGCCAACAACGTTCGCCGAGAACAGCAGACCGGCGATAGCGAGCAGAGAGAGATTCGTCTTTTTCATGATTCAGTCCTTTCAGGGTAATGGGTTGCGGTACTGCCTGATCGGTAGGTTTCCTGACCGCGTCGAAGTGACCTGCGAGTGGTGCTTGCTTCGATGACTGAACTGTATAATTTCCATAAACGCGGAAAAACCACCGAAAACGCAATCGATTATTTCTCAAACAGAAATAATGAAATTTCCAAAAGTGAAGCCCTGAATGGATCGCCTGCTGTCAATGCGTGTTTTTACGGAGGTCGTTGACGAAGGAAGCTTCGCTGGTGCGGCACGCACACTCGATCTGTCTCCGGCAGCCGTAACTCGCCTCGTCGCCGACCTCGAAGAGCACCTCGGCACCCGCCTGCTGCAAAGATCGACCCGGCGCCTCGCGCTGACTGATGCAGGGGATCTTTACCTGCGGCGGGTTCGGCAGATATTGCAGGATGTCGACGAGGCCGATGCCCTGGCGGGACAGGCAAGCACCGACCTGTCCGGGGTCCTGCGAGTGCAGGCGCCCCCGGTCCTTGCCAGTTATCACATTGCCCCGGTTCTGAAGGAATTCCGGGAGCAATATCCCGAGATTTCTATTGACCTGGATGTCTGGTCCCCCAATGATCCGCCGGTCGAAGACTATGACCTGACGCTACTGTCAGCTGATGACCGATATGACGCGAATGTGATTGCGCGAAAAGTGCTCGAGTCACAAGCGATACTGGTTGCAGCGCCGGCCTATCTGAGTCGGCGCGGCACGCCAGAACAGCCGGATGATCTCAAGGCACATGATTGCCTTCGACTCAAGCCGTTCGGAACGCGAGAGAAAACATGGAAGCTCTGGAGCGCGCGTGCGGCAGAACGGCCGGTGGAAGTGGAAATCAAGCCCGTGCTTTGGGCCAACCACACGGCGACGTTGCTGGAAGCGGCGCTCGACGGGGTAGGAATCACCTCGATGCCCATCGATCTGGCCGCACCGTATCTGATGCGCGGTGAACTGGTCCGGATACTCGCCCCCTGGATCGCAGGTCATCTGACGATCTACGCCGCGGTTCCCAGCCGAAAGTACATACCTCGCCGCACGCAGGTTTTCTTCGACTTCCTGGTCGAGAAACTGAGAGCGCGAGTCGCCGCCGTGCTGAACAACTGCACAGACTGCAATGACGATAACCTGGTATTCGTGGAGGCAACCGGCTCACTGCAGTTGCCGCAAACCACGAAGTAATCGCGGGACGCTTGCTCCGCCGTCGGCGTTGACAAGCGAGAACACAGGCAAGCCTGCGGACTCCGTCATGACAAGACCCCGGTCGCAGCGCGTGGTGATGCCAAAACATTTCCCTACCTTGCCAGATTGCGCCACCTGAATTGCGCTAACGCAAAGCGGTCAGGAAAAAGCCTGCTCCACTAACAATCTCCCCCGTCACGACCCCGCCATAAGTCCATCCGCCCGAATCGCCTCAATGCAAGGAGCACCGCCATGACCACGCAGACAAGCCCGGCTTCGAACCCCAACCAGGCACTATGGGAAAAAGGCGATTTCACCCGCATCGCGGCGACGATGCGCGAAAGCGGCGAGGCACTCGTCAAGGCACTCGGCATCAAATCAGGCGAAAAGCTGCTCGACCTGGGCTGCGGCGACGGTACGACGGCCCTGCCGGCCGCCAGGCTGGGCGCGGAGGTGCTTGGCGTGGACATCTCGCGCAATCTGGTAGCCGCTGGCAAGCAACGCGCCGAAGAAGCCGGCCTGGCCAACTGCAGGTTCGAGCATGGCGATGCTTCCAGTCTTTCGAATGTTCAGGACAAAAGCTTTGATCGGGTGGTCAGCATCTTCGGCGCCATGTTTGCGCCCAGGCCGTTTGACGTGGCGAAGGAAATGGTGCGAGTGACCCGGTCTGGCGGCAGCATTGCGATGGGCAACTGGATACCGAATGATCCCACGCTGGTGGCGCAAATCCTGAAGATCAGCTCGGCCTATTCGCCGCCGCCACCGGAAGGCTTCATCAGCCCGATCACCTGGGGCATCA
>CAYZXP010000067.1:0-14533 GCA_964482415.1 uncultured Bifidobacterium sp.
GCACACCGTTTTTATTACAACATCAATGGAGATTATCGAATGAGCAACACGATCCGTTTCGCCCTTCGCGGCCTCGCCTGCGCGGCAGCCTTTGCGCTGTCCGGCGCCGTCTTCGCGCACGGCGACGTGACCCCGCAGGCAGTCGACACCAGCGCGCTGAAGGCGCTCGGCGAAACCTGGAAGGCAGAAAACCCGTATCGCGGCGACCAGGCAGCCATCAAGGTCGGCGGCTCGGCCTTCGCGCAGAACTGCGCGCGCTGCCACGGCATCGACGCAATCTCCGGCGGCATCGCGCCCGACCTGCGCCTGCTCGACCGCGACTGCGCAACGCAGGCCGACGATCGCAAGAAGGCCTGCCATGCCGAGATCGACGAATACTTCGCCACCACGGTGCGCAAGGGCCGCGTGCGCAACGGCGCGGTCTACATGCCGCCGTTCGAAGGCATCCTGCAACAGGAAGCGGTGTGGGCGATCAAGGCCTACCTCGAGACCCGCCGCGCAGACTGATCCATAATCCATAACGGCATCAGGCGCCGCGACAGCGGCGCCCGCCGGCATCCAATGAAGCGCGACCAACAGCGCCCCCGGGAGACACGTATGACCAGCAACACCCGACGCGGCCTGCTCGCCGCGATCCTTGCCAGCTTCTCGCTCGCCGTCGCGCTGCCTGCGGCGGCCGACCTCGACAAGAACCGCGCCAACGGCACGCTGTCGGTGGCCGTGTATGAAGACTTCGCCCCCTGGTCCGGCAAGGCCGGCGGCATCGACCACGACCTCGCCGCCGCGATCGCACAGAAGCTCGGCCTGAAACTGTCGCTGATCCCCTTCCCCGCCGGCGAGGAAGTCAGCGACGACCTGCGCAACATGGTCTGGAAAGGCCATTACCTCGGCATCGGCCCGGCCGACGTGCTGATGCACATGCCGGTCGACCGCAGCGTGATGCTGAAGAATGAACAGGTCGAGATCTTCGCGCCGTATTACCGCGACACCGTGCAGCTGGCGCGCAACCTGAAGGCCATCCCCGACCTCGACGGCACTGCCTCGCTGGAAGGCAAGAAGCTCGGCGCGGAAAAGGTGTCGATCTCGGCCATGGTGCTGCTGGGCGACGCCAGCCTGCGCGACAACGTGAACATCTACCCGTCCGGGGTCGAAGCCGTGCAGAAGCTGAAGGCCGGCGAGATCGACGCCGTGGTCGCCACGCGCGCCGAGATCGAATCCGTGCTGCGCGGCGACGCCGCGTTCGAAGTGACCGACGCGCCGTTCTCGCGCCTGCCGCGCAAGGGCTGGGTGACGGGCATGGCGGTGAAGAAGGAAAACACCGAACTGGCGCAGGCCGTGCAAAAGGCTGTCAACGAGCTGTTTGAATCCGGCGAAATGGCTGCGCTGTTCGCAAAGCACGGCGTCCGCTCGGTCAAGCCCTGATCTCTGCTCGCCGATGCGCAGGCTGCTTGCATCACTGCTGTTGCTGTGCGCGGTCGTCACTGCCCATGCGGGCGTGATGAGCCGCGAGCAGCTCGCGCAGCATTTTCCGTCGCCGCTGATCATCGGCGACAAAGATCCCGAACTACCGGTCTGGCCAATCCTGAAGCAGGAGATGACCTCGACCGAACTGCTCGGCTATGTGTTCGAGTCGATCGACTTCGCGCAGCTGCCGGGCTTCTCCGGCGTGCCGATCAACCTGCTGGTTGCGCTCGACCCGAAGGGGGGCTTCCTCGACGTCCGCGTCATCTCCCATCACGAACCGGTCTTCCTGGAAGGCTATGGCCCGCAGCCGCTGTTCAATTTCGTCAGCCAGTACAAGGGCCTGTCGCTGACGCAGAACATCGGCATCGCGACCGGCGCGCGCAGGGGCGCCAAAACCGACGGCAACAACGTGCGCATCGACGGTGTGTCAAAGGCGACCGCGTCAGTACGCATCATCAACCAGACCATCCTTGCGTCGTCGCTGGCGGTCGCGCGCAAGAAGCTCGGCTTCGCCGGCGGCCATGACCCCGACCAGATCGCCCGCCTGAAGCCGAACCTGTTCGAGCGGCACAGTCCCGCGCACCTGTTCGGCAAGGACATGGTGGCCCACCTGTCGCTGGCCAACCGCGATGTCGAGAAGGCGTTCCGCGGCACCAACGGCGAAGGCCTCGACGCTGATGGCAGCGCCAGTCCGGACGGCCTGTTCCTTGACATCTACACCACGCTGGCGTCCGTACCGAGCATCGGCCGCAACCTGCTCGACGGTCCGAGCTGGGAACGGCTGTCCGGCCGCCTGGAGAAAGGCGACCACGCGATCCTCGTGATGTGGGGCGGCCGCTTTTCCATCACGCCGGACGAGTTCGTCCCCGGCACCGCGCCCGAGCGGCTGACGCTGCAGCAGGGCGGCCTGCCAATCGAGATGCGCGACCTTGACCTCGAACTGCATCTGGCCGACGGCACGCCGGTCGCGCCGGAGAACATCAAGGTGTTCCGCGTAATTGCGCAAAGCGGCCTCGACCTGTCCAAGCCGCTGGAATTTCTGGTGAACGTGAAGCGCGAGAAAGGCGTGGTCTACCCGGAGATCATCCGTGCCGCGCTGCCGTACAAGCTGGAGGTGCCGGAGCGCTTTTATGACGTGCCGGCCGGCGACGACAAGAACTACGCGAGCATCTGGCGCGACCGCCTGCCGGAACTGGCCGTGCTCGGCGGCGCGCTGCTGCTGCTCACGCTGCTGCTGGCAAGGCAGCGCTGGCTGACGGCCAGCGCGCGTCGCTTCACCGTCATCCGCATTGCCTTCCTGTCGTTCACGCTCGGCTTCATCGGCTGGTACGCGCAGGGACAGCTGTCGATCGTGAACCTCACCGGCCTGCTGCAATCGGTGAAGGACGGCCGCAGCCTGGCGTTCTTCCTGTACGACCCGATGACGGTGTCGCTGTGGGCCTTCGTTGCGATCACCTTCTTCGTGTGGGGCCGCGCGACCTTCTGCGGCTGGCTGTGCCCGTTCGGCGCGCTGCAGGAACTGGTGGCGCGCATTGCGCGGCTGTTGCGCGTGCCGCGCGTGCGGCTGCGCGCCGCGACCGACCGCCAGCTGAAGCGGCTGAAGTACCTGCTGCTGTTCGCGCTGCTGGCCTCCGCGCTGTTCGCGCCGCAGCTGGCCGACCGCCTTGTCGAGATCGAGCCGTTCAAGACCGCGATCACGCTGTACTTCGTGCGCTCGTGGCCTTTCGTGCTGTATGCCGCCGCGCTGGTGCTGGGCAGCGCCTTCGTCTACAAGTTCTTCTGCCGCTACCTTTGCCCGTTCGGCGCCGGCCTTGCGCTGCTCGGCCGGTTGCGCCTGCTGAAGTGGCTGCCGCGCCGCGCCGAATGCGGCCAGCCCTGCCAGACCTGCCGCCACCGCTGCGACTATCAGGCGATCCGCCCCGACGGCGCGATCGTCTACGAGGAATGTTTCCAGTGCATGGACTGCGTGGTCATCTATCACAGCGACACGCAGTGCGCGCCGCGCATCCTGCAGGCCAAACGCGGCGTGACCATCCCGATACGCGCCGTTGCCACGAAGGAGGCTGCATGAAGCGCAGGACGATACTGAGCGCCGCGCTGGGTGCCGCCGCGCTGGGCGTCGGCGGCTGGCTGGGCGGGCGTTCGCGATGGCAGGAGTTCGCCACCGGCGGCGTGGTGTTCGGCACCACCGCCAGCCTGCGCGTGCTGCACGAAGACGAGGCCGGTGCGCGCACAGCGCTGTCGGCGGCGATGGCCGCGCTGCGCGGCGTCGACCGGCTGATGAGCTTGCACCGCCCCGACAGCGAGCTGTCGCGCCTGAACCGCGACGGCGTGCTCGAACAACCGGACCCGCGGCTGCTGTCCGTGCTGCAGGCCGCGCAGGCGACCGCGCAGCTGACCGGCGGCGCATTCGACGTGACCGTGCAGCCCTTGTGGGACGCGGCCAACGGCAGCGCGGATCCGGCAGCGGCGCTGGCGCGCGTCGGCTGGCGCAAGCTGGAGGTCGGCGCCGAACGCGTGCGGCTGAGCGAGCCGGGCATGGCCGTCACGCTGAACGGCATCGCGCAGGGCTATGGCGCGGACGTCGCGCTGGCGGCGCTGCGCGCGCACGGCATTGCGCATGCGCTGCTCGACACCGGCGAATTCGGCAGCCTCGGGCGGCGTGACGACGGCCAGCCGTGGACGCTCGCGGTGCGCGACCCGCGCGATCCGCAGGCGGCCGCGCAGCTGCTGTCGGCCGACGGCCGCTGCCTGGCCACCTCCGGCGACTACGAAACCGCCTTCAGCGCGGATTTCAGCCGCCACCATATCGTCGACCCGAAGACCGGCGCGTCGCCGCAGGAACTGGCGAGCGTCTCGGTGCTCGCGCCGACCGGCCTGCAGGCCGACGCACTGTCGACCGCCTGCATGGTGCTCGGAATGGAAAAATCGCTGCAGCTGGCCGCGCGCCTGCCGCAGGTGGACGTGCTGTGTATTGCAAAGTCGGGCGAGGTGCGCAAGAGCGCCGGCTTCCCGGGCGCGCCGCGAAGCGCCTGACCGGCGCGCCGCGCTATTGTGACGCCGGCGGCAGCGTCGCGCCGCACGCGCGGCAGAAGCGGTCGGCCGCCCCGAGCTCCTGCTCGCCGCAGCGTGCGCAGGCACGTGTCGAAGGAGCCAGTCCGGCACCCGCGGCGGCCGCGCGCCGCGACGTCAGTTCGGCGCTGATGATCCCGGTCGGCACGGCCAGCGTGCCCCAGCCGATCAGCATCATCATCGAGGCGATCGCGCGGCCGAGGTCCGTCTTCGGCACAAGATCGCCGAAGCCGACCGTGGTCACTGCCGTGATCGCCCAGTAGACCGCCGTCGGTATGCTGGTGAAGCCGTGCGCCGGTCCTTCGATCACATACATCATCGTCCCCAGCAGCACCACCACCAGCATCACGAAAGACAGGAACACGAAGATCTTGCGGCGCGAAGCGCGCAGTGCGTCGAGCAGCACGCCATACTCGTTCATGTACGGCACCAGCTTGAGCACCCGGAACACGCGCAACAGCCGCAACACACGCACGTCGAGCAGCGCATACGCGTCGGGGATGAAGATAGCGACATAGGTCGGCAGAACCGCCAGCAGGTCGATCACGCCGAAAACGCTGGTCGCATAACGCAGCGGCTGGCGCACGCAGGCCAGTCGCAGCAGGTACTCGGCGGTGAACAGCAGGGTGAATCCCCATTCGAAAGCGTCGAACACCGCGCCCCAGCGCTGCGCGATTGCGGCCACGCTGTCGAGCATCACCACGACGACGCTGACCGTGATGGCGATGAACAGCCACAGGTCGAACATGCGGCCGAGACGGGTATCGGATTCGAAAACGATTGCATATGCGCGTTCGCGCCAGCCCGACAGCGGCTTGCCGTAGGGTTCGGAAGAAGGGGTCAATGCCATCACGGGGGTCGAAAAAACGTACGAGTTTCGCGGTCGGATTTCGAATGGACAATCTGCCGATCCAGCATACCACCCGCCTACGCACCGGCCAATGGCCGGCCGATTGCGTCGCACTTGATTTGCGTCTGCCGGCGGCGGCCGGCATGAATGAACCGGGAACTCGCGCAAAAGCCGCGCGGCCTAACGGGCTTCCTGACGACGGAGGGCGGCATGCACGAGCTTGCGTCCAGACGTGGCGACCTGCCGGCGCGGCCTGCGACGGCCGCGCAACTCGGCAATGCGCTGGGCTGGGTCAGCCTGGGTCTCGGCGCGGCGGCGCTGCTGCGTCCGCGTGTCATCACGCAGATGGCCGGGCTGGACGGCAGCCGGCGCGCGACGCAGGCCGTGCGCGCGATCGGCGTGCGCGAACTGGCAACCGGTGCGGGCCTGCTGCTGCGTCCGCACAAACCCGGCTGGCTGTGGGCGCGCGTGGCCGGCGACGCGCTTGACCTCGGCCTGTTGGCCGCGGCCGGCCGGCGACGCCACGGTGACCGCATGGCGCTGGCCTCGGCGCTGGTGGCCGGCATCGCCACGCTCGATCTGCTGGCCGCATGGGAACGGCAGCAGCTGGCGCAAAACGGACAGCGCGGCGCGGCGCACCTGCCCGGCACGATCCACGTGCGCCGCGCGCTCGACATCAACCGTTCGCCCGAGGAGTGCTATCGCTTCTGGCGCGATTTTGCGAATTTCCCGAGCTTCATGCAGCACGTCGAGGCGGTGCGCATGATCGACGCGACGCGCTCGCACTGGACGGTGCGCGCGCCGCTTGGCCGCCACGTCGAATGGACCGCCGAACTGTCGAGCGACGTGCCGTCGCAGCAGCTGGGCTGGCGCACGCTGGCAGGCTCGGAAATCGAGCATGCGGGCGCCGTGCATTTCGTGCCCGGCATCGGCGGGCGCGGCACGCGCGTGCAGGTCGACCTCAGCTATGTCGCGCCGCTGGGCCGCGCCGGCGCGCGGCTGGCGAAACTGTTCGGCGAGGAGCCGTCGCAGCAGGTAGCCGAAGACCTGCGTCGCTTCAAGCAGCTGATCGAGACGGGCGAGATACCGACCACCGTCGGCCAGCCGGCCGGACGGCGCAGCGCGCTCGGGCGCGCACTGCACAAGGGGCAGCCGGGATGAAAGCGAACGTCTGGCACGGCCGCAACGACATGCGCGTCGAGAATGTGCCCGATCCGCGCATCCTGAATCCGCGCGACGCGATCGTGAAGATCACGTCGAGCGCCATCTGCGGCTCGGACCTGCACCTGTATGACGGCTATGTGCCGACGATGGAAGCCGGCGACATCCTCGGCCACGAGTTCATGGGCGAAGTGGTCGAGACCGGCCCGGCGGTGCGCAACCTGAAGGCGGGCGACCGCGTGGTGGTGCCGTTCACGATCGCCTGCGGCGGCTGCTTCTTTTGCGAGCAGCAGCAGCATTCGCTGTGCGAGAACTCGAACCCGAACGCCTGGATGGCGGAGAAGATGTGGGGCCATTCGCCGGCCGGCATCTTCGGCTATTCGCACCTGACCGGCGGCTACGCGGGCGGGCAGGCGCAGTATGCACGCGTGCCGTATGCGGACACCGGGCCGCTGAAAATCGAAGACGGCCTCGACGACGAGCAGGTGCTGTTCCTGTCGGACGTGCTGCCGACCGGATGGATGGCCGCCGAGAACTGCCACATCCAGCCCGGCGACACGGTCGCGATCTGGGGCTGCGGGCCGGTCGGGCAGTTTGCGATACAGAGCGCCTACCTGCTCGGCGCCGAGCGCGTGATCGCGATCGACCGTTTTCCCGACCGGCTGCAGATGGCCAGCGACTGGTCGCGCGCCGAAGCGCTCGACTACACCGCCTGCGACGTGGCCGACACATTGCGCGAGATGACCGGCGGACGCGGCCCGGATGCCTGCATCGATGCGGTCGGCATGGAGGCGCACGGCGCCGGGCCGATGGCTGCGGTCGACCGCATCAAGCAGATGATGCGGCTCGAGTCGGACCGGCCCATGGTGTTGCGGCAGGTGCTGCGCGCCTGCCGCAACGGCGGCACCGTGTCGGTGCCCGGCGTGTACGGCGGCTTCGTCGACAAGCTGCCGTTCGGCGCGCTGATGAACCGTTCGCTGACGCTGAAGACCGGGCAGACGCATGTGCAGCGCTACATGCAGCCGCTGCTGGAGCGCATACGCAAGGGGGACTTCGATCCCGGCCGGCTGGTCACGCACCGGATGCGGCTCGACGATGCGCCCGACGCCTACCGGATGTTCCGCGACAAGCAGGATGGCTGCGTGAAAGTCGTGCTCAAGCCCTGGGTACACTGAAAAAAAGGCCGCCGGATGGCGGCCTCGTGGCGGACAGCAGGCGCGTCAGAAGCCGTACTTCAGGCCGAGGGTCCAGCCGCTGACCTTCAGCTCGTCGACCACCTTGCCGAAATACTGGTACTCGACGGTCGCTGCAAGCTGCTTGTTGAAATGGTAGGCCGCACCAACGCCGATCATCGGTTTGACCTTGGTCTCGCTGTCGCTGCGACTGAAGTTGTTCGAGGGCGTCACCGAGTCGTTCAGCGAAATCTTCCCCTTCGTGTAATTGACCGCTGCACCCACCTTGCCGAACAGCGAGAAGCTCTCGTGCAGCGGCAGGGTACCCACCAGTGCCGCGTACAGCGACTGCGTATGCACCGACGCGGAAGTGGTCTGCGAACCACTCGTCTCCGAGCCCGACCATTTGCCGAAGTTCGCGTAGCCAATTTCGTAGCCCCAGTTTTCAGCGAGCGTCTGACCGAACGCAAGCGATGCGCCGGTCTTGTCCGCGCTGGCGCCGTTCATGCTGTAATGCCCTTGGCCGACGCCGAACTTCACATAGGTTTCCTGTGCCTGAGCAACCCAGGGCGAACACAGGGCCGCAGCGATCAGCGCGGCCGACAATGATTTTTTCATTTGAGATTTCCGTTCAATGATTTGAAGAATCGATCCTGCCGCCCCGCTCCCGGGATGACGGGCGCGATTCTATTCAGCATCACGACGATTCCGCAGGGGGTAGTTGCAAGAAAATGACGATTACTGCGTCAGTTTTAGATGAACGCATATCGGCATAGGAACAGCGGATCGCGCCGACCCGATGACGGACGTCTGCTGCGCGTCAGTACGCGTCTTCCCAAGCGATCGACAATCGCGCAGCGCACTGGATCAGCCCGACCATGCTGTAGGTCTGCGGGAAATTGCCCCACATCTCGCGGCCGTCGAGCGACACGTCTTCCGACATCAGCCCGAGGTGATTGCGGCGCGACAGCACGCGCTCGAACATCTGCCGCGCGCGCGCCTTCTCGCCGCTGCGCGCGAGCGCATTAATCCACCACAGCGTGCAGACGGTGAAGGCCGCATCGGGCTGGCCGAAGTCATCGGCTTCGTCGTAGCGCAGCAGGAAGTCACCGCGCTGCAGCCGCCGCTCGACGGCGCGCAGCGTGCCGATGAAGCGCGGATCGTCGGGCGCGAGGAACTGGAACTCGCCCATCAGCAGCAGGCTCGCATCGAGCCGGTCGCCGCCGAAGGTCGACACGAAGCTGCCTATCGCGGGATTCCATGCGCCGTTGACGATCGCCCGGCGGATCGCTTCGGCCTCGGTCGCCCAGCGGCGCGCGCTGTGCGGCAGCTTCAGCCGCATCGCAATCGACGACAGGCGGTCGCAGGCGGCCCAGCACATCAGCACCGAGAACGTGTGCACGCGCCGCGTGCCGCGCAATTCCCAGATGCCGGCGTCGGGCTGCAGCGCGCAGCGCACCGCCTGTTCACCGAGCCGCTCGAGGTCGGCGAACATGTGCCGGCCCGCCGGGCGCTCGAGGCGGCTGTCGAAGAACGCATGCGTGCTGGCCAGCACGGCCGCGCCGAACACATCGTTCTGCACCTGGCTCCACGCGAGGTTGCCGACCCGGACCGGGCCCATGCCGCGATAGCCGTCAAGACCGGGCGCGATCCATTCATCCAGCGTGGTCTCGCGCCGTATGCCGTAGACCGGCTGCAGCGGCATGTCGCGCGAGTCGGCGATGATGTTCAGGATGTATTCGAGGTAGTGCTGCATCGTCGCCGTCACGCCGAGCTGGTTCAGCGCATTGACCACGAAGTAGGCGTCGCGCAGCCAGCAATAGCGGTAGTCCCAGTTGCGCCCGCTGTGCGGCGACTCGGGTATCGAGGTTGTCACGGCGGCGATGATCGCGCCGGTGTCGTCGAACGCATTCAGCTTCAGCGTGATCGCCGCGCGCACCACCACGTCCTGCCACTCGAACGGGATCGCGAGGTTGCGCACCCAGCGGTGCCAGTAGGCCGACGTCGATTCGTAGAAGCTGCGGCCCAGCTCGTGCGGCGCGCCGTCAACCGTCTCGTCCGGCCCCATCAGCAGCGTGACCGTGTCATGCAGGAAGAACAGCCGCTCTTCGGTCAGCGCCGTCACCGACGCATCAGTCGTCAGGCGCATCGCATTCGCGGCGCCGTAATAGGTCACGTGGTGCGCGCCGCAACGCGACGCGGTGCGCGCCTGTCCGTAATTGATCGCCGGCCGCACGCGCACCCCGATGCGCGGGCGACCGGCCACGCGCCGGATCATGCGCACCAGCATGGCCGGCGCGAACATGCGTCCGTGCAGATAGAAGCGCGGCGCAAAGTCGGTCACGTCGACCACATTGCCCGCATGGTCCTGCAGCCGCGTCTGCAGGATCGCCGAATTGCGCTGGTAGAACTGGCGCACCGTATGGCTGCCGTCAAACAGCAGGTCGATGAAGCCGAAGGCGTCGGCCGCACGGTTTTTCTCGTCGGAGCGCAGCAGGCTGCAGCACAGCGGGTTGCTGTCGAAATGCGGATAGCACCACCAGGCGATGCGCGCGCTGGTGTCGATTAATGCGCTGGTGCGTGAATTGCCGATCAGCCCGAGGTCGAGGGTGTTCATCACGGGGCCATCGCGCGCGCCGGCATGCAGCGCAGCAGCGTGTCGAGCAGCACGCCTATCGCGTGATGACCGTCGATGTACCAGCGTGCAGCGGACGCGTCGCTGCGGCCGACCCGCACCGAAAAAATGCCGGGGTCGTGCAGCCGGAACACGTCTTCGTCAGTTACGTCGTCGCCGACGTAGAGCGCGGCGTCCCGCTGCGTGAATCGCAGCAGCTGTTGCACCGCCTCGCCCTTGTCGCCGCGGCCGGCCGGCAGCAGGCTGAAGATGCACTTGCCCGGAATGATGCGCGGCGCGGGCTGCAGCTGCGCGAACAGTTCGGACAGTCCGGCCATGGCCTGCGGATGGTCGCGCGCCTGCAGGTAGTGCAGCGACAGCGAATAGTGCTTGTCTTCCAGCCAGATCGCCGGATCGATGCCGGCCACCCGCGGCGCCAGCCAGTCTTTCCAGCCGGCGCAGGCCTGCACCAGCGCCGCATGCTGGCGGCGCTCTCCGGGCACGCCCTCGAGCCCGTGGTTGCCGATCAGGTAGTCGGGCGCGAAGCCGAGCCGCTCGCGCATGTCGGCCAGCGAGCGGCCGGTGACGATGCCGACCGGCGCGTGCAGTTGCAAGGCCTGCAGCTGCGCGCGCACCGGCGCCGGCAGCAGCACGCCGGTCGGATCGGGCGCCAGCGGCGCCAGCGTGCCATCGAAATCGAACAGGCACAGCGGCACGCGCGCGGCGAAGGCGCACAGCGCGCGCTGGCCTTCGTCGCTCATCAGGTCGGTCATGACGCGCGGCGCAGCGCCTGCCGGCTGTGCGAGTGGATCTTCTCCGTCACGCGCTGGCGCCGCCGCAGCCGTGCGGCATCCAGCAGCATCAGTCCGGCCCAGCGGTACACGTTGAAATCGCGCACGCGGCTGCGCATGCTGCGCATGCGCTCGCGCTGCTCGGCCTCGGGCATCTGCAGCGCGCGGTACAGCGCCTGCGCGCCCTGCTCGATGTGATACGGATTGATGATCAGCGCCTCGTGCAGTTCACGCGCGGCGCCGGTGAACTGCGACAGCACCAGCACGCCGAGCTCGTCATCGCGCGCGGCAATGAATTCCTTCGCCACCAGGTTCATGCCGTCGTGCAGGCTGGTCACCAGGCAGACATCGGCCGCGCGGTAGCAGCGCGCCAGCTGCTCCTCGTCGAAATGCTCGACGCGCAGCAGTACCGGCGGCGCGACCGGGTTCGCATGCTTCTGGTTGATGGCCAGCGCCAGCTTGCGCACGCGCGCCTCGAGCCCCTGGTATTCGTCGAGCGACGAGCGGCTCGGCGCGGCCACCTGCAGCAGCGAGAAGCGGCCGACCATCTCCGGATGCTGGTCGAGCATGCGATCGACCGCCTGCAGCCGCTCGGCGATGCCCTTGGTGTAATCGAGCCGGTCGACGCCGAGCGCGAGCTGGTGCAGCACCGGCAGTTGCAGCGACTGCCGCACTTCATTGCGACAGCGCACGACGTCGAGCGGCGCATCCGGCTCCGGCCACGCGATCGAGATCGGATACGGCTCGACCTGCGTCAGCTCGCCGCCGTAGGACACGGTCGACGCGTCGTACTCGATGCGGGTCTCAAGATAGCGGTCGACGGTCTCGAGGAAATTCTTGCAATGAAAAGGCGTGTGGAAGCCGAGCAGCGTGTTGCCGAGCAGGCCGGCGAGCAGTTCCTCGCGCCACGGGCAGATGCCGAAGGATTCGGGATTCGGCCACGGTATGTGCCAGAACATGATGATGGTCGCCTTCGGCAGCCGCTCGCGCACCATGCGCGGCAGCAGCGCGAAGTGATAGTCCTGCACCAGCACGACCGGGTCGTCGCCATGCGCCTCGGCCACCACCGCATCGGCGAAGCGCTGGTTGACGGCGACATACTGCTCCCAGTCCGACGTGCGGAATACCGGCCGCACGTGCGCCATATGGCACAGCGGCCACAGCCCCTCATTGGCGAAGCCGTAGTAATAGCCCTGCTCTTCTTCGGCCGTCAGCCAGACGCGGCGCAATGTGTAGGCTGGCCGCTTCGGCGGCACCGGCACGCGGTCGTGCGCGTCGACCGTCACGCGGTCGGCCGAGCCGCTGCCGTGCGCGATCCAGGTGCCCGAACAGGCGCGCATCACCGGTTCGACCGCGGTCACCAGCCCGCTGGCCGGGCGCCGCACCACGATGCCGTGCTCGCCCTGCTCGTGAATGTAGGGCTCGCGGTTCGACACCACCAGCACCTGGTCGCCGGCCAGTTCGTCATGCAGCAGCGAGCGCAGCTTCTCCGGCGTCCATGCCTGCGGCGATTGCTGCTGCGTGCGCCGCTCGAGATTCATCTCGTGCAGCAGCGCGCGCAGGTCGCTGACCAGCGGACGGAACTCCGGCGGCGCCGGCGGCGCGCCGAGCCGGCCGGGCCCGACGGTGTCGCGGCTCACCAGCGTCTTCAGCGACTGCATCCAGCCTTGCCAGCCCCAGTGCGCGATCCATGCGCCGAGCGCGGAAATGACGATGAACATCAGCAGGAAGATCGCGAACAGGTAATTGCGGAATTCATCGGTGCGGCGGTCAATGAAGCCGGTCTCCTGCGCAATCACGATCCTGCCGAGCGTGATGCCGTCCTGTTCGAGCGGCGCATCGGTGACGCGCAAGCCCTGCGGCGCGCCCGGCTCGCAGCCCAGACCCGGTGGAAAGCCGCTGCTGCGGTACAGCAGACGCCCGCTCATGTCGCAGAACGCGATCGCGCGCACATGCGCATCGCTGATGCTGCGGTCGAACAGGGACTGTATGCCCTGCGCATCCTGCAACGCGACGAGGTCGGCCATCGGGTCGCGCAGCGAGCGCGCCAGCAGCTGCGAACGGATGTCGAGGTCCCGCAGGAACCAGCGCTGCGCCAGTTCGTCGACCAGCGGCAGCATCACGAGCGCGAAGGCGCCGAGCACGACGGCAAGCGGAAAGATGAAACGCAGCGATAACTGGAATGGACGCATCAGCCTGTCAGGCAGGTGCCGCCGACAGCGATCGGGCACCGGATGGATAAGGCACGGCAACGCGAGGCCGCAAGCTCAGTCAGGTTGACCGGATTTCAATACCTTCGGTTCCGCGCAATGGCATGGCGCAACAGGGGAATGCTGTTTAACGCAGGAAAGGCAGGAGGAAAACTTGTGTCGTCGATGACATGCCGCTACCGGGTCAGCGACGCTGGTTGCCGATGACGCCATGGGTTCAACGACGACGGGGCCCAGCCTGCGCAGGGACGACGTTATCGAGGAACGACCGCCCCGCGCTCTGGCTTGCACGCCGGGGCATTTCGTCAGGCGTCAGAAATTGCGCAGCCCGTCGAGATCGAGCACGGTCAGGCCGCGGTAGTCGAGCTTCAGCAGCCCGGCGCGCTCGAGCACCTGCAGCGCCTGGTTCGCGCGCTGGCGCGACATGCTGCACAGATAGCCGAGCTCTTCCTGCGAGATCTGCAGCTCGGTGCCGCCGGCGGGATTGAGGTCGCGGTTGAACAGCGATGCAATGCAGCGCGCGACGCGTGCGTCGGCATCGAGGCTGCGATCGACTTCGACCAGCGAGATGAACAGGCCGAGCCGCGCATTCAGCTGGTTCAGCAGGAAACGGTTGAAACCGATGCTGTTGTCGAGCAGCCAGTTGAAGGTGGTGCGGGGCATGAACGCGACATGGCTGTCGCGCAGCGCGACGACGTCATACAAGCGGACGCCGGTCTTCAGCAGCGAGCCCTCGCCGAACCAGCCGCCGGCCAGCATGCCGGTGAAGGTGACCGCCTTGCCCTGCGGCGACACGCTGCTCATTTTCAGCAGGCCGTCGACCACGCCCATCCAGTAGTCGACCGGCTCGCCCTTGCGACACACATAGCTGCCCGCTTCGAAACTGCGTTCGAACATGTCCCGCTCAACACGCGCCCGCTGTTCCGGCGTGAGGGCATCGGCCCAGGCGGTGTGGGTCAGCGACTCAGCCAGCGAAAGCCTGTTGATCACGGTCATTGAATGCTGCGGCGCAAGATTGAAATATCGGGGATTGTCTGCCGGATGACACTTGGAAATCCGGTACCTCGCTATGATTGTACGAAAACCGGGACGGATACGCCCGGGAAAACGATACGACCATTGGAAAGCCATGGCGGAGACAACTACCCGGCCGGCGGATACCTTCCCCCGGCTATTGCTGCAGCACGCGTCAACGCGGC
>CAYZXP010000068.1:0-14528 GCA_964482415.1 uncultured Bifidobacterium sp.
TCAAGCGCGCCACCGACGTCATGATCGCCGGCAAGGTCGCCGTCGTTGCCGGCTATGGTGACGTGGGCAAAGGTTCCGCACAGGCGCTGCGCGCGCTGTCGGCGCAAGTCTGGGTCACCGAGATCGATCCGATCTGCGCGCTGCAGGCGGCGATGGAAGGCTATCGCGTGGTCACGATGGACTACGCGGCCGAGCATGCCGACATCTTCGTCACCGCGACCGGCAACTACCATGTGATCACGCACGAGCACATGAAGAAGATGAAGGACCAGGCAATCGTCTGCAACATCGGCCACTTCGACAACGAGATCGAAGTCGCCGCGCTGCGCCAGTACACCTGGGAGAACATCAAGCCGCAGGTCGATCATGTGATCTTCCCGGACGGCAAGCGCATCATCCTGCTGGCCGAGGGCCGGCTGGTGAACCTCGGCTGCGGCACCGGCCATCCGTCGTACGTGATGAGCTCGTCGTTCGCGAACCAGACCATCGCGCAGATCGAGCTGTTCACCAACACCGGCGTCTATCCGGTCGGCGTCTACACGCTGCCGAAGCACCTCGATGAGAAAGTCGCGCGCCTGCAGCTGAAGAAGCTGAACGCGCAGCTGACCACGCTGAGCGCGGAGCAGGCGGCCTATATCGGCGTCAAGTCGGAAGGTCCGTACAAGCCCGAGCATTACCGCTACTAAAACGGACCGCGTCACCGCGGCGGCCGTGGCCGTCGCGGTGACCCATACCGATGCGCCTGCTCCTGCTCTGGCTGATCAATACGGTCGCCCTCTTCGCCCTGCCGCACCTGCTCGACTCCGTGCAGGTGGACAGCTTCCCGACCGCCCTGCTGGCGGCGCTGCTGCTCGGCCTGGTGAACACGCTGATCCGGCCGATCCTGGTCCTGCTGACGCTGCCCGTCACCTTCCTGACGCTCGGACTGTTCATCTTCGTCATCAACGGCCTGATGTTCTGGTTCGTCGCCGATGTGGTGGAGGGATTCCGTGTCGCCAGTTTCGGCGCGGCCATCCTGGCGGCGATCGTCTACAGCGTGATCTCCTGGCTGCTGTCAGCCCTCCTGATAAGAAATTAAATGTCACAACACAGCTTCAGCATCGAATTTTTCCCGCCCAAGACGCCCGAGGGTGCGGAAAAGCTGCGTGTCGCACGCCGCACGCTGGCCGAGATCCGGCCTGAATATTTCTCCGTCACTTTCGGTGCGGCC
The DNA here is from genome assembly GCA_964482415.1 of uncultured Bifidobacterium sp. Lineage (GTDB taxonomy): Bacteria > Pseudomonadota > Gammaproteobacteria > Burkholderiales > Burkholderiaceae_D > Pernthalerella. The sequence continues at coordinate 1,211 of CAYZXP010000068.1, forward strand.
GGTTCTACGCAAGCCGGCACGCGCGACACCGTGCTGGAAATCCATGGCGAAGGATTGCACGCTGCGCCGCACCTGTCGTGCATGGGTCGTTCGCGTGCCGACCTGCGCGAGATCATCGGCGAATACAAGGCTGCCGGCATTCGCAGGCTGGTCGCGCTGCGCGGCGATTTGCCGAGCGGCTTTGGCGGCTCTTTCGGCGAGCTGCACTATGCGAGCGAACTGATCGAATTCATTCGCGCCGAGACCGGTGACTGGTTCCACATCGAGGCCGCCGCCTATCCGGAAATGCATCCGCAGGCGAAGTCGCCGCAGGAAGACCTGCAGAATTTCGTGCGCAAGGTGAAGGCTGGTGCGAACTCGGCGATCACGCAGTATTTCTACAATGCCGATGCCTACTTCCGCTTCCTTGACGACGCGCGCAAGCTGGGCGTCGGCGTGCCCATCGTGGCCGGCATCATGCCGATCACGAACTACACGCAACTGGTCCGCTTCTCCGACATGTGCGGCGCCGAGATACCGCGCTGGGTGAGGTTGAAGCTTGCCAGCTTCGGCGACGATGCCGAATCGATCCGCGCCTTTGGCCTCGATGTGGTGTCGCAGATGTGCGAACGCCTGCTGGCCGGCGGCGCCCCCGGACTGCATTTCTACACGCTCAACCAGGCCGCCCCGACGCTGGCGATCTGGCAGCGCCTGAACGCGCGCTGAGCTGCCGCGCGCTTTACTGGCTGCCGGCGGTGTCCGGCGGCCAGTTGCCTTCGTCGGTGATGACCGCGTCCAGCGGAATGTCATGCGGTTCGGCCGCAAACACCACCCGAGAAAATCCATAGGCAATGCCAACGGCGCGTGGCCGCGGCGATTGCGCGAGCGTGCGGTCGAAATAGCCGCCGCCGAAACCCAGCCGCAGGCAACTCTCCGTAAAGCCGATGCAGGGCGCCAGCATCGCATCCGGCAGCAGGTAGTCGCCGCGCGCCGTCGGCGCCGGCGTGCCGCTGGCGTCGCGCGCGATCGCATCGCCGGGTTGCCAGCGGACGAAGGCCAGCGGATGGTGCCGCTCCAGCACCACCGGCATTGCCAGCGTGACGCCACGCGCCAGCAGCTGCGGATACAGCGGCGACAGGTCAGGCTCGCCCGGCATCGGCAGATAGGCGCCGAGCGTGCGCACCTGATGCCGGTCAATCCAGACGGACAAGCGGTCGGCGATGCGCGCGTCGGCCTGCGCCTTCACAGTCGGGTCAAATGCGCGCCGTGCTGCAATCAGCTGTTGGCGCAATGCCGGTTTGTCATTTGGGCTTTTCATGGCTCGAAAATCGTGTTGATCAGAGGATTCGCTCTGGCACTGCGTGCTATTCTAAAGAACAGTATCCATTGCAGTAACTCTTGCAGGCAGAACGCATGAAGCTTCATCCCAGTTGGTGGTTGGCCGGTTTGCTCGTGTGTGCGGGCACGGCCGTGATGATGCCACCCTCGCCTGTCTCCGCCGCGCAGAACAAGCGCGCGCCGCAGCCGTCGGTATCGGCAGACGCGGACTTCGTCGCGCTGCGCGAAGCCGGCCTGCGCGGCGATACCGGAGAGGCCGGTCGCCTGTCCGCCCGGCTGCTTGACTATCCGATCACATCTTACGTCGATTATTACCGGCTGTATCCCCGGCTCGCGGGCGCGCCCGAAGGCGAGATCCGCAGTTTCCTCGAACGCTACGACGGCACCGCGATCGCCGACCGGCTGCGCAATGACTGGCTGCTGCTGCTCGGCCGCGCGCATGACTGGCGCGTGTTCGACGAACAGTATCCGCGCTTCGCGCTGAACGACGACACGCAGCTGAAATGCTATGCGCTGATGTCGCGCGCCGCAAAAGGGGAGAACGTCGCGTCGGTGGCGCGCGAACTGCTGGTGCAGCCGAAATATTACGGCGAGGCCTGCACCGACCTGATCGGCCGCCTCGCGCATGACAAGCAATTCAGCGAGGACGATGTCTGGCGCCAGGTGCGGCTCGCCGTCGAATATGGCCAGCCGGGCGCCGTGCGCCGCATTGCCGCTTTCACCGACGTCAACGAAAAGCAGCTGGCCCAGGCAATCGAAAAGCCCGCGCCCTTCGTCGAACGTGGCGCATCCGGCGGACGTGCTTCGCGCGAGCTGTTCCTGATCGCGCTCGGCCGCGTCGCCCGCGAGAATCCGGACAAGGCGCTGGCCGCGATGCAGCGCTCGCAGTCGCGGCTGACGCCGGCAGAGCAGGCGGTCGGCTGGTCGCAGCTGGCGTTGCAGGCCTCGTTGTCGCTCGCGAAGGAAGCGCCGGATTACTGGCGCCGCACCTGGGACGCGACGCTGTCGAACGACGCATGCCAGTGGCGCGCGCGCGCGGCCTTGCGCGTCGGCGACTGGGCCATGGTGATGCAGGCGATTGACGCGATGCCCGCAGACTTGCAGGCCGATCCGGCCTGGGTCTACTGGCGCGGCCGCGCACTGGCCACGCAGGGGCGCAACGACGACGCGCGCCGGTATTTCCAGCAGCTCGCCGGGCAGCATCATTTCTACGGCCAGCTGGCAACCGAAGAGCTCGGTCGCCAGATCGCGCCGCCGCCGAAGCCCGCCGCGCCGACCGCGCAGGAGCTTGCGGACGCCGAAGCGAATCCGGGCCTGCGCGATGCACTGAAATTCCTCGAGCTCGGCCTGCGTTTCGAAGCCACCCGCGAATGGAACTGGCAACTGCGCCGGATGACGGACCGGCAGCTGCTCGCCGCCGCCGAACTGGCGCGCCGCAACGACGTGCTCGATCGCATGGTCGCCGCCGCCGACCGCATCCGGGATGAGCATGATCTCGCTTACCGTTACCCGACGCCGCATGACGACATCATGCACGGCGCCACCCAGCCGATCGGGCTCGACAAGGCGTGGGTGTACGGTCTGATCCGGCAAGAGTCGCGTTTCATCAAGAGCGCGCGTTCGTCCGTCGGCGCATCGGGCCTGATGCAGATCATGCCGAACACCGCGAACTATGTCGCCAAGAAAATCGGCATGGCCGGATTCACGGTCGCCAGCCTGAATGACACCCGCACCAACATCACGCTCGGCACGCAATACCTGAACATGGTGCTGTCCAATCTCGGTGGCTCGCAGACGCTGGCGACGGCTGCCTACAATGCCGGTCCGGGGCGTCCGCGGCAGTGGCGCTCACAACTCGACCGTCCTGTCGAAGGCGCGATCTTCGCAGAAACCATACCGTTCTCCGAGACGCGCGGCTATGTGAAGAACGTGCTGGCAAACGCCACCTGGTATGCGGCGCAGTTCGAGAATCGTCCACAGTCGCTGAAGGCGCGCCTTGGTGTCATTGCGCCGCGCGACGCAAATATCGCCGAACTCGGCGATCTGCCCTGAGGCGACCCATGCGGCACGAATCCATTTTGCTGATTGGCGGTAGCGGCTTCATTGGTTCGCACATCGCGGCGCGCCTCGCCGCCGACGGACGCGCGGTGACAGTGCCGACGCGCCGCCGCGAGCGCGCCAAACATTTGCTGGTGCTGCCGACGGTGCAGGTGGTTGAGGCGAATGTGTTCGACGAAGCGTCGCTCGACCGAATGATGGCCGGTGTCGATGCCGTGATCAACCTCGTCGGCGTGCTGCATTCTCGGCCGGGCAAGCCCTGGGGGCCCGAGTTCGAACATGCGCACGTCGCGCTGCCGCGCCTGCTGGTGCGGGCCTGTGAGCGCCACCAGATCCGGCGCGTGCTGCACATGGCGGCGCTCGGCGCAGCGGACGATGCGCCATCGATGTACCAGCGTTCCAAGGCGGCCGGCGAGAAGATCATGCTCGAGGCGGAAGGCTTGCAGGTGAGCTCGTTCCGACCGTCCGTCGTGTTTGGTCCCGAAGATCATTTCCTCAACCTGTTCGCCCGGCTGCAGGCGCTGATGCCGATAATGGCACTGGGTGGCGCCGATGCGCATTTCCAGCCGGTGTATGTCGGCGATGTCGCGCAGGCCTTCGTTGATGCGCTCGACGACCCGGCGGCGGTCGGCCAGGCTTTCGAACTGGTCGGGCCCCGCGTGTACACCCTGCGCGAACTGGTGCGGCTGGCCGGCGTCTACAGCGGACACCGACGCCCGGTGGTCGGCCTGCCTGATGCGCTCGCGCGACTGCAGGCCTGCGTACTTGAGCACATGCCCGGTGGCCCGATGATGAGCCGTGACAACCTTGATTCGATGAAAGCCGACAATGTCGCCAGCGGTCGCTATCCCTTGCCGCCGCACTGGAAGCCGACGCCGCTGGAATCGGTCGCGCCTGATTACCTGCGGCGCTGATTGATGTCCGGCTTCAAGTCTTATGTCGTCGGTGGCGCCGTGCGCGATGCGCTGCTGGGCCTGCCTGTCAAAGACCGTGACCATGTGGTGGTCGGTGCAACGCCCGAGCAGATGCAGGCGCTGGGCTTCGTTGCGGTTGGCAAGGATTTCCCGGTGTTCCTGCACCCGTCGACGCACGAAGAATATGCGCTTGCCCGCACTGAGCGAAAGACAGCTCCCGGCTATGCCGGTTTTGCGTTCCATGCCGCGCCCGAGGTCACGCTTGAACAGGACCTGCAGCGGCGCGACCTGACGATCAATGCCATTGCGCGTGATGAAGACGGCACCCTGATCGATCCCTATGGCGGTCGCGCCGACATCGAGCGTCGCGTGTTCCGCCATGTGTCCCCCGCATTTGCGGAAGATCCGGTGCGCATCCTGCGGATAGCGCGCTTCGCGGCACGCTTCGCCGATTTCACCGTGGCGCCGGAGACGCTCGCGCTGATGCAGGCGATGGTCAATTCCGGCGAAGTCGATGCGCTCGTGCCCGAACGCGTCTGGCAGGAATTGTCGCGCGGGCTGATGGAAGCGAAGCCTTCGCGCATGTTCGACGTGCTGCGCAGTTGCGGCGCGCTCGCGCGCATCCTGCCCGAGATCGATGCGCTGGCCGGCGTGCCGCAGCCTGCACAGCATCATCCCGAGATCGACACCTATGTGCATGTAATGATGGTGGTGGATACGGCAGCCCGCCGTGGCCTGCCGCTGCCGACCCGTTGTGCCGCGTTGCTGCATGATCTCGGCAAGGGAACGACCGACCCTGCCGCATGGCCGCGCCATATCGCTCATGAAGCGCGCGGTGTCGCGCTGGCCGAGCAATTGTGCCGCCGGCTGAAAGTGCAGAATGAAGTGCGCGAGCTGGCCCTCCTGACGGCGCGCGAACACGGCAACGTCCAGCGCGCGCCGGAGCTGCGCGCCGCTACCGTCGTCAAGCTGCTCGAGCGTTGCGATGCGTTCCGCAAGCCGGCACGTTTTGCTGCGCTGCTCGACGCAAGCGAGTGCGACCACTTGGGACGGCTTGGTTTCGAGGAAAGGCCGTTTCCGCAGAAGCCCCTGCTGTTGCAGGCGCTGGCCGCAGCGCAGTCAGTGAATGCCGGCGCAATCGCAGCAGAGGTGACCGCGCAATCTGCCGAACGTCCGGCGCAGCGAATCGCTGACGCCATCCATGCAGCGCGTGTGCACGCGGTCGAAGAAAGCAAAAAAAAAGCGGACTCGCTGCACTAACGAGTCCGCAACACGCCGGGGGCTGGCGTGGGTCCGGAGGAGATCAGGCCGGAACGTTGTCCGGGGTTGTCCTGTTCACTTGGTCTGGGTCGGTGCAGGCTGCCGATGTTGCATCATGCCGCCGCGCATTTCATCGGTGGTCAGCTTGCCATCCTTGTTCTTGTCTAGCCTGTCGAAATTCTTCGACAGCATCGGCATATCTGCTGCGTCAATCTCGGCGCGTGACAGGGCGCCGTCGCCGTCCTTGTCGGCGGCTTTCCAGCGTTCCTGCATCTTCGACTGCATCCTGTCGTGCATCTTTTTGTGATGCGCGCGCATTTCATCTTTCGTGATCACGCCGTCCTTGTTGGCGTCGGCGTCAGCGAACATCCTGTCGACGCCCTTTTGTACTTCTTCGCGGCTGAGTTTGCCGTCCTTGTTCTCATCCATCATCCCGAACATCGGGGCCATGTGCTCAGGCTTGCCGTCTTCGCCGTGATGACGCATGCCGCCTTTTTGCGCTGACTGCGCATGCGCGTCATGTCCTTCATGCGTTGCCGCATCCGGTGCGGCCCAAACCGCGCCGCTCGAAAAAAGGCAGGCTGCAACGAAAGCAATGCCGGTGCTCTTTTTCATCTCGAAGGTCCTTGGTGAGTTGGTGAGTTCGCAATGACGGCTATCCTCGCCGACACGTCCGGCATCACGTTTGCGATTTACCTGCTGTTACAGATGTTGTTGCCCATCAGTAACCATAGGCGTGGAGCAGGAATTGCTGCAGCGCCTCGGCGGCGGCGCTCATTGCCGCGTCCGGATGCCAGATCGTTCCGACTTCCATGGGCGGCACCAGATCGAGGATGGGGCGCGCTTCGATGCGCTTGCCTTCCAGCGACCAGGGGCGGAACACCATATCCGACAACGCAGTCACGCCGAAGCTGTGGGCGACCAGTCCGCGCACCGCCTCGATCGACATGGTGCGGAAGACGATGTTCGGCTTGATCCGGCGTGACTTCCAGTAAGCCAGCGTGGACTCTTCCGCCTCATCGGCCGTCACCATGATATAGGGGTGCTGCGCAATGTCCTTGAGCGAAGGCGAAGCCAGCTTCGCCAGCGGATGGCCAGGGGCGATCCAGAGCTGACGCCGCGAACGCACCAGCACCGCATGGCCGAAGCGGTCGAGGCGCTCAATGTTGGACAGGATGGCGACGCCGAGGTCGACCTCGCGCTTCATCACGGCCTTTTCGATCGCCGCGCGATCCATGTCGCGCAGGTCGATTTCGACATCCGGATACGACGCGCGAAAGCGCGCCAGCAGGTCCGGAAGGAAATAACCCAACACTGTATACGAAGCCGCCACCCTCACGGTGCCTCCCAGTTTCGCGCTGCGAAAGCGCGGTTTGTGCGTTGCGTCGCGCACTGAATCGAGGATGTGGCAGGCGTGGTGGAAGAAGTCCTGGCCATCCGCGGTCAGCGAAACGCCCTGCGCAAGGCGGTCAAACAGGCGCACGCCGAGTTCCTTCTCCAGCGCCAGCACCGCATTCGTGATCGCTGATTGCGACACGCTTTCGCTGGTCGCCGCCATCGAGAATTGCCCGTTGCGGGCAGCTGCGACGAAATAGCGCAATTGCCGCAGGGTGACGTTGCTGGCGGACATGCCGGGAGCCTCCGGATCGTTGCGGCGCAACACGCCGGTGTGGAATTTATTATCTGATTTTCAGATACCAAGCTTCTTAATTTGTGATTTTACGATACCTTATCCCCTGCCTATACTTCGGCACACATATCGATAAAAACGCAGGAGACCGTCATGAACGCCCCGCTGCCGCAGCACGCTTTGCACCCCGACGACATCACGCTCGACGACAAGTACACACTCGAACGCGGCCGCGTGTTCATGACCGGCACGCAGGCGCTGATCCGGCTGCCGATGATGCAGCGACAGCGCGACCTGAAAGCCGGGCTGAACACCGCCGGCTTCATCACCGGCTATCGCGGATCGCCGCTGGGCAGCGTTGACCAGACGGCCGCAAAGGCACGCAAATATCTGGAGGCGCACCATGTGCGATTCCATCCCGGCGTCAATGAAGACCTGGCCGCGACCAGCATCTGGGGCACGCAGCAGGTGAACCTGTTCCCGGGCGCGAAATACGACGGCGTATTCTCGATCTGGTACGGCAAGGGGCCGGGCGTCGACCGCAGCGGCGACGTGTTCAAGCATGCGAATGCGGCCGGCACGGCAAAGCACGGCGGCGTGCTGGTGCTGGCCGGCGACGATCATGCGGCAAAGTCGTCTACCAATGCGCACCAGAGCGAGCACATCCTGAAGGCCTGCGGCACGCCGGTGCTGTATCCGGCATCAGTGCAGGAGTACCTCGACTACGGCCTGCACGGCTGGGCGATGAGCCGATATACCGGCCTGTGGGTCGCGATGAAGTGCGTCACCGACGTGGTCGAGTCGGGGGCGACCGTCGATATCGATCCGGACCGCGTGCAGATCGTCCTGCCCGAAGATTTCGCGATGCCCGAGGGCGGCCTCAACATCCGCTGGCCTGACGGCATCCTCGAGCAGGAAGCGCGGCTGGTCAATTACAAATGGTATGCAGCGCTCGCGTATGCGCGCGCCAACAAGCTCAACCGCGTGATCTGGGACAGCCCGAACGCGCGCTTCGGCATTCTTACCGCCGGCAAGTCCTATCTCGACACGCGGCAGGCGCTGGAAGACCTCGGCATCGACGAACAGGTCGCGCGCGACATCGGCCTGCGGCTCTACAAGGTCGGCATGACCTGGCCGCTCGAGGCGCTGGGCGTGCGCGAGTTTGCGACCGGCCTCGAAGAAATCCTCGTGGTCGAAGAAAAGCGTCAGCTGCTCGAATATCAGCTGAAGGAAGAGCTGTACAACTGGCGCGACGACGTGCGCCCGCGCGTGGTCGGCAAGTTCGACGACACCGGCGAATGGAGCAGCACCCGCCGCGCCGGCCCGGGCGAATGGCTGTTGCCCGGCACTTATGAAATGAGCCCGACCATCGTCGCACGCGCGATCGCGGCCCGCATTTCGAAATACTTCGCCGGCCATCCGATCGAGCAGCGTGTGCGCGAGCGCATTGCCTTCATCGAGGCGAAAGAAGCAACGCTGAAGGTCACCACGTCCGACCCGCAGAAGGAGCGCATTCCGTACTTCTGCTCCGGCTGTCCGCACAATACCTCGACCCGCGTGCCGGAAGGCAGCCGCGCGCTGGCCGGCATCGGCTGCCACTACATGGCGCTGTGGATGGATCGCTCGACCGCGACCTTCACGCACATGGGCGCCGAAGGCACCACCTGGATCGGCGAGGCGCCGTTCACGAACGAAAAGCACGTGTTCGCGAACATCGGCGACGGCACCTACTACCACTCCGGCCTGCTGGCGATTCGTGCATCGGCGGCCGCCAAGGTCAACATGACCTACAAGATCCTGTTCAACGATGCGGTTGCGATGACCGGCGGACAGACCCACGACGGCCCGCTGGATCCGGCCACCATTTCGCGGCAGGTCGCCGCCGAAGGCGTCAAGCCCATCGTGGTCGTCACCGACGAACCGGACAAGTATCCGCCGAACACCGACTGGGCGCCGGGAGTGACGATCCGCCATCGCAGCGAACTCGACGCCGTCCAGCGCGAGATGCGCACGATGCCGGGCGTGTCTGCGATCATCTATGACCAGACTTGCGCATCGGAGAAGCGCCGCCGCCGCAAGCGCGGCGCCTTCCCGGATCCGGCCAAGCGCGCAGTGATCAACGAAGCCGTGTGCGAAGGCTGCGGCGATTGCAGCGTCAAATCGAACTGTCTGTCGGTCGAACCGCTTGAGACTGATTTCGGTCGCAAGCGCCAGATCAACCAGTCCACCTGCAACAAGGACTTCTCTTGCGTGAATGGCTTCTGCCCGAGCTTCATCACGGTCGAGGGCGGACAGCTGAAAAAGCCGAAGAAGGCCGGTGGCAAGGACGCGGGCGGCAAGCCGTCCGCGCTCGAGCGCAGCAAGTCGTTGCCGCAGCCGGTGTTGCCGTCGCTGGAGCAGCCGTATGGCGTGCTGGTGACCGGCATTGGCGGCACGGGTGTCGTGACCGTCGGCCAGATCCTCGCGATGGCTGCACACGTTGCCGGCAAGTCGAGCTCGGTGCTCGACATGAGCGGCCTCGCGCAGAAAGGCGGCCCGGTGATGTCGCATGTGCGGCTGGCCGAGTCGGATGATCACATCTTCTCGACCCGCGTTGGCATCGGCGCGGCGGATCTGCTGGTCGGCTGCGACGTGCTGGTGGCCGCCAGCAAGGACGCCGTTGCGCGCATGGGCCAGGGCCGCACGCATGCGGTCGTGAACGCCACGCTGGCGCCCACTGCTGCGTTCGTCAAGAACCCGGACTGGGAGTACCCGGATGCGGTGTCGGTTGACGTGATACGCGAGGCCTGCGGCAGCGACCATGTGAATGCCGTGCAGGCCGGCCGCATCGCGACCGCGCTGATGGGCGATTCGATCGCGACCAACATGTTCATGCTCGGCTATGCATGGCAGCGTGGCTGGGTGCCGCTGTCCGAGGCGGCGCTGCTGAAGGCGATCGAGCTGAATGGCGTGTCGGTCGACTTCAACCAGCAATCCTTCGCCTGGGGCCGTCTCGCCGCGCAGGATATCGAGGTGCTCGAGCAGGAAGTGAAGGCGCTCGCGCCGGCACAGGTGATCGAATTCAAGCGCAAGCCGTCGCTGGAGGACGTGATCAAGCGTCGCGCCGAATTCCTCACCGGCTACCAGAATGCCGCGTATGCGCAGAGCTATCGCGACTTTGTCGAGCGCGTGCGCGCGGACGAAGAGCGCATCGCCGTCGCCGGCCAGCCATTGAAGCTGACCGAGGCGGTTGCGCATTACCTGTTCAAGCTGATGGCCTACAAGGACGAGTACGAAGTCGCGCGCCTGCACAGCGATCCGGCGTTCAAGGCACGCATCGCCAACATGTTCGAAGGCGATTACCAGATCAAGTATCACCTGGCACCGCCGCTGCTGGCCAAGCATGATGCGAACGGCCATCTCGTCAAGCAGCAGTTCGGCAGCTGGGTGGGCAAGGTCTTCCCGCTGCTGGCGAAGCTGCGCTTCCTGCGGGGCACGATGCTTGACCCGTTCGGCCGTACCGACGAACGCAAGACCGAGCGCGCGCTGATCACGCAATACCGCGACACCATTGCATCGCTGTGTTCGTCCCTGACGGCGGAAAATCTGCCGACGGTGGTCGAGATCGCGCGCATTCCTGAAGAGATCCGTGGCTACGGTCATGTGAAGGAACGTCACCTGCGCAATGCGAAGGAGAAGGAGGCTCAGCTGCTGGCTGCGCTGAAATCCGGTGGCACGGTAGTGCGCGAAGTGGGACGGCACGCGGCCTGATTTTTTCTGCAGATTGACCTTTGATATCCCGGCTTAGGCCGGGATATTTTTTTGTGTCTACGATAATCGGACACCATTCATGCCTCTGCGGCATGAAGCCATCGAAAGAAGCGTATCTCCTGTTGAATGCCTGAAGGGCAGAGCACACTCCGAGGCCTTTGAATTTATGTGTCTCTGTTGTGATGGCTCTTCATCAATTCTTGCGTCCGTGCAGGCGGGCCGTCAGCTTGCTGCTCTGGTGTTTGCTCGCCCTCCATCCGTTCATGGCGCGAGCCGAGACGCCTATTCCGAAAGAGATTTTCCCCCTCGCCGATTCCGATTCGGAAGAGGAAGGGCGCGGCTATAACTGGGTCAGCATTCATCCCGATGGCAATCGCTGGTTGCTCTCCGAATGCATCGGCAAGCAAGGCGCGAGAGTCTGCGGGCTGTTCCTCTATGACTTCAACACCAGTCGCTACCAGCGTTACGCGCTTCCTCCCGGCTACTTCTACATGCATGGTCGGTTTTCGGCGAGCGGGAACGTCATTGTGGCCGAGCGAAACCCTTTGCCCAGAGATCGAACTGCCGCTGAAAAGCTTCGCCTTCTGAGCGAGACCGAAATTGTCCGCATGAATATCGACGGCACCGGTTTTCAGATTGTGCCGGTACCCAAAGGGAATCTGACTTATCCGGTGATGTCCCCGGATGAAACAAAAATTGCCTACTGGTCTGCGACAGGGGCGCCAACCAGCAGCGGCATCCCGCATACCCAGGAAGTGCGCGAATTTGACTTGGCAACCAATGCAGATCGCCTCTTCGCCGGCCCCTTCGACTTTCGTCTGGGCGGCAATCTTGAATACCTTTCCAATGACGAGCTCGCCGTCCAGGCATTCGGTACCCGCGGCATCCCGCAGAAAAAGGGAAACGGCGACAGCAGATATGGAATGGAAGTGGTGCAGCTAAGGCGCGATGCGACCGTCCTGCCTGATCCCTTATTGGCACAGCCTTTCATGTACGCCGCTGCGATGCCTGATCAGCGGGGGCAATTGCATTACGTGTTGCAGCTGAATAGCCGCGAGTTTGCCATGGTCAGGAAAACTGCCCAGGGTGACACCAAGGTTCGGAAATCACCGCTATTGCCTCAGGGTGGGCCCGCGGTTTTGGCCACTCCTCCTGACGGTCGTTATGCAGCGTTCATCTACATGTCTACCCAAGACTTGACTGCTATCAGAAAAACGCAGCTCGGATTTTTCTGCTGGTGCAATGGGGATTGGTATTCGGTTCGCATTCCCGCAGCGGAAAGCGCTGAAATGATCTGGATTCACTAAGCATGCGATTCATGAAAAGGCACTCGTCCATGCACCATCGTCTTCAGCAGGCATTGATTTTCATTGTAATGATCGCCTGGGGAATTTCCCCGGCGCTTGCATATGACAACAACGTTTTTCCCGAATTTCAAATCGCAAAGGAAGACCGAAGATTTTCATGGATCAGCATCCATCCGGACAACGCCCGCTGGCTGATTACGGAGTGCACCGATCGCATCGAGCCGCCCACCGACAAGTGCTATCTCTTCATTTACAACATCAAGACGAAGGAGTACCGACGGCTTGATTTGCCCGCGGAGTACAGCTATCTGCAGGGGGAGTTTTCGCCTTCAGGTCGCCAAATCGCTGCAGTAAGAGTTCCGGTTCCTCGCAATGAGTCTTATGAGGAAATGGAAAAGTCGGCGATGAATGCGGACCTCCTCCTGATGCGCACCGACGGTGATCAGGTTCGCAAGGCAGGAATCCCGAAAGGAATTCTCGGCGCGCTGGCCTGGTCGCCTGACGAGACGAAAGTCGCTTACTGGTCTGCGGCAATGATCAGGCCAAAGGGAAGCAAATCCTTCAGGGCCGATTTTGATTTGCATGAATACGATCTGCAAACCGAAACGGACCGGCTGTTCTCAGGTCAGTTTCATTTTTTTCTGGTTGGACGTCTGCAATACAGAAATGCTGACCAGATCGTTGCGAATGCTTCTGGCCCTCTGCGTGCAAAAAAATCCACATTTGCTGAAGAAAAAAAATTCAAATTCAGCAGGGTTTATTGCTTCGAACGGGAGGTCACCCACTTGCAAGATCCTTGTTATTCGCTAGTCCCGCATGCAACGCATCCGGCATTGGACACCAAAGGCAATTTGTACTTGCAAGGCCAGGACGAACGGCATGGACTTTCACTCTACAAGCTGTCTGCCGACCGGGAAATGCAGCACTGGACGATCCCAAGAATAGAAAACATAGGCATTACCTTCCAGTCAGTTTCTCCCTCCGGCGATCACCTCGGCTTTATTTATTCCGTCGGCGGCTTTTCACGCCGTGGCTATCAAAGTTCGCTCGGCTATTTTGATTTTTCCACTGAGCGCTGGATT
>CAYZXP010000069.1:0-14478 GCA_964482415.1 uncultured Bifidobacterium sp.
CATGGCGTCCTTGAACTTCAGGCGATCCTCGGCCTTGTCGATCGCCTCCGGGGTGGCGCCGATCAGCTCGACCTTGTACTTGTCCAGCACGCCGTTGCGCCACAGGTCGAGCGCGCAGTTCAGCGCGGTCTGGCCGCCCATGGTCGGCAGGATCGCGTCCGGACGCTCCTTGTCGATGATGCGCTCCACCACCTGCCAGGTGATCGGCTCGATGTAGGTGACGTCGGCCATCTCCGGGTCGGTCATGATGGTCGCCGGGTTGCTGTTGACGAGGATGACCTTGTAGCCCTCTTCGCGCAGCGCCTTGCAGGCCTGCGCGCCGGAGTAATCGAACTCGCACGCCTGGCCGATGATGATCGGGCCGGCGCCGATGATGAGGATGCTCTTGATATCGGTGCGCTTAGCCATGCTTGTGTTTCTCCATCATCGCCACGAAGCGATCGAACAGGGGGGCGATGTCGTGCGGGCCGGGCGACGCCTCGGGGTGGCCCTGGAAGCAGAATGCCGGTTTGTCGGTGCGCTCGAAGCCTTGCAGCGAGCCGTCGAACAGCGACACGTGCGTGATGCGGCAGTTGGCCGGCAGCGTGTCGACGTCGACCGCAAAACCGTGGTTCTGCGAGGTGATCATCACCTGCTTCGTGTCGAGGTCCTGCACCGGATGGTTCGCGCCGTGGTGGCCGAACTTCATCTTCATCGTCTTCGCGCCGGAGGCCAGCGCCATGATCTGGTGGCCAAGGCAGATGCCGAAAGTCGGGATGCCTTTCTCGATCAGCTCGCGCGACGCGTTGATCGCGTAGTCGCAGGGCTGCGGGTCGCCGGGGCCGTTCGACAGGAAGATGCCGTCCGGATTCAGCGCGAGCGCGTCAGCCGCGGTCGCCTGCGCCGGCAGCACGGTGACCTTGCAGCCGCGTGCGGCGAGCATGCGCAGGATGTTGTACTTGACGCCGAAGTCGAACGCGACGACGTGGAATGCCGGGTTGGCCTGCGTGCCGTAGCCGCTGCCGAGCGCCCATTCGGTCTCGGTCCACTCGTACGAGGCCGTGGTCGACACGACTTTCGCGAGGTCCATGCCGTTGAGGCCCGGGAAGGCGCGCGCATGCTCGAGCGCAGTCGCGTCCTTCAGGTTCGCGCCGGCGATGATCGCGCCGTTCTGCGCGCCCTTCTCGCGCAGCAGGCGGGTCAGCTTGCGGGTGTCGATGCCGGCGATGGCGACGATGCCTTCGGCCTTCAGGTAGTCCGACAGGCTCTGGGTGGCACGGAAATTCGAGACCTGCAGCGGCAGGTCACGGATGATCAGGCCGGCAGCCTGCACCTTGGTCGACTCGATGTCCTCCGGGTTCACACCGGTGTTGCCGATGTGCGGATAGGTCAGCGTGACGATCTGGCGGCAATAGCTCGGGTCGGTCAGGATTTCCTGATAGCCCGTCATTGCGGTATTGAAAACGACTTCCCCGCTGGTATGGCCTGCGGCGCCGATCGAATACCCCTTGAAGATCGTGCCATCGGCGAGCGCGAGGATGGCCGGGGTCTGGTTGGCCGTGAAAAATGGCGGCAAAGGTAACTCCTGGGTTGTTACCGCCGCGACTGGGCGTCTGCATCGGGGTGCGCCTGCCTGCTGGCATGCGGAATCCGGGCGATGCGGGACGGAAGGAAGGTGGTTTGCGCGGGCGGCGAGATAATTGGCTAAACCTGCCAATTATAGCGCGAAGCACCCTGTTCGGGCAACCGAGGCTGCCCGCCGCACGCGCAGGGTAAAGCGGGGTAAAACGATCAGAGACCGAGGGCGGCGATGCCGGCCTTGGCGATCTGCGCATCTTCGTTGGACTTCACGCCCGACACGCCGACTGCGCCGACGCAATCGCCGCCGGCCATGATCGGCACGCCGCCTTCGAGCAGGCCGTCAATGTTCGGCGCCGACAGGAAGGAATAACGACCGTTGTTGATCACGTCCTCATAGATCTTGGTCTCGCGCTGGCCGAGAGCGGCGGTGCGCGCCTTCGACGGCGCGATCGATGCCGACACCGGTGCCGCGCCGTCCAGGCGCTGCAGCCACAGCAGGCTGCCGCCGTCGTCGACGATCGCGATCGTCACGGCCCACTTGTTGGCCAGCGCTTCCGCTTCGGCGGCGGCGGCGATCTTCTTCACGTCGTCGAGGGTAAGGGCCTGTTTCGAACGCATGCTGTACTCCTGTTGTGCTTAAAAAAGGCAGGATTGTACGATAACTTTTTTTACCCCGGTTTGCGCTGGTCGACTGCCTGTTTTTTGTGCAAGCGATTTTGACAAGGCGCCAGCGATCGCGTAAATTCCCGGGTTTGGTCATTCCACAGGTGACACGCTTGCCGTTCCGCGCCCGCCGCCCGCTCTCCTTCCTGCAGAAGAATATCGCGCCCGCCTTGCTGGCCGTTGCGATGTCCGGCGCGCCGCTCGCGCATGCAGTTGACGGCGACGCGGCAGCCGAACCCGCGCCGCTGCTGGCGCGCATCAGCAGCTTCACCGACCGCGCCGCCGGCCTGGCCATCGAGGCCATGTCGCTGGTGGGCATTCACTACCGGCTGGGCGGCACCTCGCCGGAAAACGGCCTCGATTGCAGCGGCCTCGTCCGTTACGTCTTCCGTCAGGCCAACGGCACCGAGCTGCCGCGCACCTCGTCCGAGATCAGCCAGGTTGGCGAAAGGGTCGACAAGAAAGACCTGCAGCCGGGCGACCTGGTGTTCTTCAATACGCTCAAACGCACCTTCTCGCACGTCGGCATTTATCTCGGCGACAACAAGTTCATCCATGCGCCGTCGTCCGGCGGCACGGTGCGCGTCGAGAGCATGGACCTCGCGTACTGGAAAGAGCGCTTCAACGGCGCGCGCCGCATCGTCGAGGACCGGCTCCACGACAAGCCGAAACGCTGACGCCGCTTTCGGCGGCGCACGGCGTTACCGTCTCAGGGCTGCGCGCCCGCCTTCAGCTGCAGCTTGCGGCGAATCTCCGGCAAGGCCGCCATCGCTGCCTTCTCGCCGGCCAGGATCGCGAGGTTGCGGCCGTTGAAATCCCCGCCTTTCATCGCCCCCAGTTCGGGCCGGATCACCACGTCGGCCTGCTTCAGTTCATATTGATTCAGGCTCTGCCCCATGATCGCGAAGGTCTGCAGCAGCACCTCGAACGTGCCCGACGCCGGCTGCGCGTCCGGCTGCGCCGAAATGTTCACCGCGATCACGAAGTCCGCGCCCATCTTGCGCGCAAAACTCGCCGGCACCGGCGACACCAGCCCGCCGTCGACATAGTCGATGTTCCCGATCCGCACCGGGTGGAACACGCCGGGCACCGCCGATGACGCGCGCACCGCCGCACCGGTATTGCCGCGCCTGAACAGGATGGGCTGTCCGGTGTGCAGGTCGGTGGCGACCGCGCCGAACGGCAGTTTCAGTTTTTCTATCGTCAGACCATGCAGCGCGCGGTTCACGTAATTCTGTATCGCCTCGCCCTTCAGCACGCCGGTCGACTGCGAAAAGAACGGCACCGACCAGTCCGAGATGGCCGCCTCATCCATCTCGATCGCCATTTTCTGCAGCGCATAGCCATTGTTGCCGGCCGCGTACAGCGCGCCGACCAGGCTGCCGGCGCTGGTGCCGGCGACCATGTCGGGCACGATGCCCTGCGCCTCGAGCACCTTGATCACGCCGATGTGCGCAAAGCCGCGCGCGGCGCCGCCGCCGAGCGCCAGCCCGATCTTCACGCGGCGCGGTGTGGCCGGCGGCAAGGCGGCAGGCGGCTGCGCCACGGGCGGCAGCACGACCGGCGGCATCGCCTCGGCCGGCGGCTGGCCGGGCTCGGGGGCTACCGGCGCGGCGGGCGCGGAAGCGACCGGCTTGCCAGCCGGCGGAGCGTTGGTGGGAGCGGTCTGGCAAGCCGCCAGCAGGGCTGCGACCAGCAGGGAAACCGGGAAAATGCGCATCGGGAAGGGAAAGACGGGATGGTGAATCAAGCCCGCCATTTTAGCCGAGCGGAAATTCAGTCTCCGCGCCGCCGCGTCAGCCCCCACAGCGCCAGCGACGTGATCGCCGCAACCAGGCCGACCACGATCCAGAAACCGTGTTCGTGCTCGGCCAGCGGAATGCCGGCGACGTTCATGCCGAACAGGCCGGCGATCAGGTTGACCGGCAGCGCGACCACGGTAAAGACCGTCAGCGTGTACAGGCTGCGGCTGCTGCGCTCGTTGATGGTTGCCGCGATCTCTTCCTGCAGCAGCTTGATGCGTTCCTGCAGCGAGCTCATGTCGGTCAGCACCGCGGAGAACTCCTCGCTAGATTCGCGCAATTCCTGCAGGTCCTCGTCGGCGATCCACGCCGGCGGACGCTGCAGCAGCCGGAACAGCGCGGCCGGTTCGGGCGCCATCAGCCGCTGCAGCCGCACCAGCACGCGGCGCAGGTTGCCGAGGCGGCCGCGCTTCGAATTGAGTCGGCCGGCCAGCAAATCATCCTCGATCTTGTCGACGCGCTCCACGGCGTCGCGCACGATGCCGATCAGAACGTCCGCCTGGTCGCGCAACAGGTGGGTCAGCAAGTCGACCGTGGAACGAATGGCCGCGCCGCCCTGCACCGCTTGCCGCAGCCGGTCGACCGACTTCAGCGGCTTGCGGCGCGCGCTGATGACCAGGCCTGGCGTAACGTAGACCCACAGCGTGGATATCTCCGACGGATCGAAGGAAAAGCCGTGCAGCACGTCGTTCATCACCGTCAGCAAAGCCTCATCGACTTGCTCGACGCGGGTGGAACGCGCGCCCTGCTGCAAGGATTCGAAGAACTCCGGCGGCAGCGGCGCATGCGTACGCAGCCAGCGCTCGGTCGATGCCTGGCTGAGGTTGAAATGCATCCAGAGCATGGAGCCGCCCGGCGCGCCGCGATGCGTGGCGATCTCGGCCGGCAAGGCGTCGGCCTCTACCGCCACCGGCCCGCGCTCTGCGTGCAGCCGATACGCCCAGACCAGCCCGGTCGGATCAAGACGGAATTCCTGCCACGGGCGCTCTTTCATCGTTTGCGGGGACATTCGGAACATGAAACATCGCGCCGGAGCGCGCAAAGAAAAGCGCCCCGGAACCGGGGCGCTCGTGTGACAACTGCTAAAGCGTTCGATCAGAACGACAGCTGGGCACGCAACATGAGCGCGCGATCCTTGGTGATCTGCGCACCGGCCGCACCAACGGCATTGCCGCCGAAATCGGTCGCCGTGTAGTTCAGCATGAAGCGCGTGTAGTCGTTGAGGAACCAGGTCAGGCCGGCCGTAAAGGCATCAGCATTGTTGGTCGTGCCCGTGGCTGCGGTAACGTCCGACGCATCGAACTTGCTGTAACGGACGCCGACCTGCCATGCGCCGAGGCCACCCTTGGACAGCGAGAACGGCTGGCTCGGCTTGATCCAGCCGAAGGTGCCGGCCGAGTTGCTGTAGTTGTGCTTCTCGCCGGTCAGGTTGTACAGCGCCTGCACGTAGTAACCGTTGAACTTGTCGGTGCGGTTCCCGCCTTCGTACTTGTAGTCGAAGTACTCAGCCTGGACCTTCATTGCCTCGTAGGCGACCGCTGCTTCGAGGCCCATGCGCTGGCGCGTCACCGGACCGGTCAGCGCCGACGCTGCCTTGAAGAAGCCCGGCATGGCGCGCGCTTCGTCGCGCTCGCTGCCCGGCGTCATGCCCTTGAGTTCGCCGTTGCTGTAGGCGAGACCAAGGTGCGTGACCAGCGAATCGCTGCCGGCGAACAGCTTGGAAGCATTGATCGTGCCGCGAGCGATGACGTCCGGCTTGTCGTAGGTGGCGTCATTGTTGCCGCGGCCGGTCGACAGCGCGACCGCATAGGTGGCGCCGGCAACCGGTGCGCCGAACAGCATCACGCCCGTTTCCTTGCCCGGTACCAGTTCCTTGTCCGACTGGCCGACCAGGCTGCGCTCCATGAAGTCGATGTTGTTCGAGCTGGTCAGCTGTTCGAGGCTGAACGGCATCTTGAATTTACCGAAGCGAACTGATGCCGCCGGGTTGGCCGCATAGTCGACGTAGGCCACGTCGATCTCGGTCGAGCCCGACGACATGCCGTTGCCCGACATGCCGTAGTTGCCGACGAGCTCGTACTTCCAGTCCTTCATGAACTGGCCCTTGACGCCGAGGCGCGCGCGGCGCACTTCGAAGGCGTCCTGCAGCGGATCGACGGTGCTGCCGGAAGCGGCCGTGCGGCCGTAGTTGCGGTAGTCCATGTGGATGCGGCCGGTCAGCTGGATCGAGCTCTCGCCGTCGGCCGACTGGATGCCGAGGCCGCTCTTCATGACCTGGCCGGCATCGGCGTTCTTCTGCATGTAGGCGTTGGCCTTGGCGAGATCCTGATCGACGCGCTTCTCCTTGAATGCCTTGTTCTCGTCGGCGTCACGGGTTGCATCGACGAATTCGTCATAATCCTTCTGCGTGATCACGCCCTTCTTCAGCATCAGGTCCAGCAGCGCCTTGTTGTCCGCTGCGAAAGCCGGTGCCGACAGCGATGCGCACACCGCTGCGACGGCGACGGCGACGCGGCTGGCCGCGATGAGGTGGTTCGACTTGTTCATTTACTCTCTCCGGTTGTAGTCTCGATCGAATCAAGAGCCGCCGGCTCTGACGCCGTGGTGCATTTCTCGATTACCGCGGCGCAGTATGTGATGGAAATTTTTCAGCTTTGTGACAAAACATAAAGCTGCCGCCGATAATCCCGGGTAGCAGCGAAAAACAACAGCCTGCCCGGCCGTCATCAGGCGGTCACACAAACGCACGACGATATAAAGTTTTTCACCATCAGCCACAGGAGATACCGGACCATGTTCGCCGCCGTCGACCTCGGGTCGAACAGCTTCCGCCTGCACATAGGCACCTTCGACGGCGAGCGCATCCGCATCGTCAACAGCGCGCGCGAGCCGGTCATGCTCGGCGCCGGGCTCGACCGCCGCGGCAACCTGACGCCGCAGGCGATCGATATCGCGCTGGCCTGCCTGTCGCGCTTCGCGCGCGTGCTGAAGGCCACGCCGCTGGCCAGCGTGCGCGTGGTCGCCACCAACACCGTGCGCGTGGCGCGCAATGCGGCCAGCTTCCTGCCGCTGGCGGAAAAAGCCATCGGCCATCCGATCGAAGTGATCTCCGGCGAGGAAGAAGGCCGCCTGATTTACATGGGCGTGTCGTGCGCGCTGGACCGGCCGGCCGAGCGCCGTTTGGTGGTCGACATCGGCGGCGGCTCGACCGAACTGATCCTCGGCCACGGCGGCGAGATCGAGGAAGTCGAATCCTTCGGCATCGGCACCGCCGCCACTGCCGCGAACTTCTTCGGCGGCGAGCGCCTCAGCGCCGCCGCATTCGACGAAGCGATCCTGGAGTCGCGCAGCCGCTTCGAGGACGGCATCGCCCCCTTTCATCCGAAGCTCTGGGACATCGCCTACGGTTCGTCCGGAACGATGCGCACGCTGGCCGAGGTCATCGAGAGGAACGCACTGGGCGACGGCCAGCTGTCCGTCAAGGGCCTGACCGCGCTGAAGGAAAAGCTCATCGACTTTGGCCGCAAGGGACGCATCGACCTGGCCGGCATGCGCGCGGAGCGCGTCAGCGTCGTCCTTGGGGGGCTGCCGGTACTGCTCGGACTGATGCAGGAAGGCGGATTGCGGAACGTGCAGCCGATCGAGGCCGGCCTGCGGATGGGCGTGCTGTGGGACCTGCACATGCGCGAACAGCAGCGCGACCGGCGCCAGGCGTCGGTGCAGCATTTCATGCAGCGCTTCGGCGTGGATGCGGCGCGTGCGTCGCAGGCAGCGGCAAACGCCGTCGCGCTGTACCGGCAGCTCGACGGCGACAACGGCCCGCACGAGCGCATGCTCGGCTGGGCCGGCCAGCTGCACGAGGTCGGCATGATGGTGTCGCACACCGGCTTCCACAAGCACGGCGCCTATCTGGCGCTGAACGCCGACCTGCCCGGCTTCACCACCCACGAGCAACACCTGCTGTCGGTGCTGCTGCTGGCGCAGAAGGGCAACCTGCGCAAGGTGGCCGACGCGCTGGCCGACGCGGACATCGCACGGGCCATCCTCGCACTGCGGCTGGGCATCCTGCTGATGCATGCGCGCATCGATCCGCAAGTAGCGCCGGTGCGGCTGCGCATGCGAACCCGTATCGAGCTCTCCGTCGGCACGCAGGCGCTGTCCGCCCACCCCACCCTCGCCTACTGGCTCGCCAAGGAAAAATCTGCCTGGGAGGACGCCGGCAGGCAGTTCGTCGTGCGCAGCACCGGCTGATGCCGGCGCCTTCGGCTCGCGGCTTGAATGTGACAAAGAAACGATTTATATTGTTTACACATTTAATCCAAGGGGAGCCTGCCATGACCACCAAACCGCGCGCTGCAAAGAAGCCCGCCCCGGCCAAGGCCGCAAAATCTGCTGCCAAGCCGGCCGCGAAAACGAAGGAAGCGAAGGCGCCCGCCGTCAGGCCGGCGCCTAAACAGCCGGCGCCGAAGGTTGCTCCTGTAAAGGCCGCTGCGCCGGCCAAGGCAGCCAAGGCAGCGACCGAGAAGCCGAAAAAGCCCAAGCTGGTCCGTGACAGCTTCACGATGCCGGAAGACGAGTACGCGCTGTTCGGCCAGGTGAAGAAGGCCTGCGTCGCCGCCGGATTCGAAATCAAGAAAAGCGAACTGCTGCGCATTGGCGTCGCGCTGATCTCGAAACTGGACCCGAAGAAACTGCAGGCTGCGCAACGGGCGCTGGCGCCGCTGAAGGCGGGCCGTCCGAAGAAAAAGTAAGTCAGGAAAATGCCACGGCCGCGCCCGCCCGGGTGCGGTCTGTCATCACGCTTTCATTTTGTCCTGCTCTCATGGCTGACTGACCCGGGCGCAAGCCCCCAGCGGAGAGCGACACCATGAAAGACACCGACACGCCTGCCGGCCATACCCACTTTTCCTCCATCCTCGACGCACGGCTGTCGCGCCGCAGCCTGCTGAAAGGTTCGCTGGCGGCCGCGGCAGCCGGCTATGTCGGCGCAGGCAGCCTGTTGCTGTCGCCGGTCGGTGACGCCGAGGCGGCAATGAAGCGGCTGAAGCTGAATTTCAGCGCGGTGCCGAAACACACATCGGACGCACTGCGTGTCGCCCCGGGCTATTCGTGGACCGTGCTGTACGCCACCGGCGATCCGCTCGACGCCGCGTTGCCCGCCTACGCGAACGACGGCACGGACGATGCGGCCAGCTTTGCGCGCCGCGCCGGCGACCATCACGACGGCATGCATTTCTTCGGCCTGGGCCGCCATGGCCGCTGGGACAGGAACACTGCCGACCACGCGCTGCTGTGTATCAATCATGAAGCCGTGACGGCCGCTTTCCTGCATCCGAAAGGCCAGACGGTCATCGACGGCCGGCGCATTTCCGAAGAAGAAGTGCTGAAGGAGATGCACGCGCACGGCGTCAGCGTGATCGAAGTCAGCCGGCAGGGCGGGCGCTGGCAGCGGGTCATCGACTCCCGCTTCAGCCGCCGCATCACCACCTTCACCGACATGGAAATCCGCGGGCCGGCGGCACGCAGTCCGCAGTTGTTCACGCAGTACTCGCAGACCGGCACGCGCACGCGCGGCACCGTGGCCAACTGCGCCGGCGGCCATACGCCGTGGGGCACTTACCTGACCTGCGAGGAAAACTGGGCCGGCTATTTCCGCCGGCTGCCGGCAGACGATGCGAAGCGCAGCCCGAAGGAGATCGCCGCGCTGAAGCGCTACGGCATTGCCGGGCCGGGACGCGAACTCTGGGCCAGCGTGCAGCCCGACACCGCCGACCGCCGCTACGGCCGCTGGGATGCGTCAGTGCGCGGCACCTCGGCTGATGGCAGAGACGATTACCGCAACGCGCCAAACACCTTCGGCTGGGTGGTCGAAATCGATCCGTTCGACCCGCGGTCGACACCGAAAAAACGCACCGCGCTCGGGCGTTTCGCCCACGAAGGTGCTTGGCCGGGTCCGGTCGTGCCAGGCTGGCCGCTGGTCTGGTACATGGGCTGCGACGCGCGCGGCGAGTACATCTACAAATACGTGTCGACTGCCGTATGGGATCCGGCCGATGCCGGCCGCGGCAGCGCCGCCGGCGACAAATACCTCGATGACGGCCGCCTGTACGTCGCGCGCTTCAACGCCGACGGCAGCGGCGACTGGCTGGAGCTGAAGGCGGGCGTCAACGGCATTGACGCGGCCAACCCGGCCTACGCCTTTTCCGGTCAGGCTGACGTGCTGATCCATGCGCGGCTCGCCGCAGACGCCGCCGGCGCAACGAAGATGGATCGCCCCGAATGGGGCGCGGTCAACCCGCGCAACGGCGAGGTCTACATGACGCTCACCTACAATCCCTCGCGCGACCTGGCCCGGCTCGATGCGGCCAACCCGCGCTTCTATACCGATCCGAAAGCCGGCAAGCAGGGGCGCGGCAACGTCAACGGTCACATCATCCGCTGGGCCGAGCTGGACGGCCGCGGCGACGCGACCGCCTTCCGCTGGGATGTCTTCCTGTTCGCAGCGCGCGAATCGGCCGACGCCGACCACGTGAACCTGTCCGGCCTGGTCGCGGACAATGACTTTTCCTCGCCCGACGGGCTGTGGTTCTCGCGCAGCGGCCTGCTGTGGATAGAGACCGACGACAGCGCCATGACCGACACCAGCAACTGCATGCTGCTGGCGGCGATTCCCGGCAGCGTCGGCGACGGCGGCAGCCGCACGGTCACCAGCCGTGACGGCGACCTCGAAAAGTCCGTCGTGACCCACGTCGGCAAGCCGGCGACCGAATCCAGCCTGCGCCGCTTCCTGGTCGGGCCGGTCGACTGCGAGATCACCGGACTGGCCGAGTCGCCCGACGGCCGCGCGCTGTTCGTCAACATCCAGCATCCCGGCGAGACCACCACCGGCAAGGGCTTCGACATCACCGCCCCCTCCACCTGGCTCAGCCACTGGCCCGCCGGCGGCGACGCGCGGCCGCGCTCGGCCACCGTCGTCATCACGCGTGACGACGGCGGCCCGGTCGGCGCGGGCTGAGGCCGGCGTTCGCGGGACGGCGGCACCAGCTACGGTTTTTGTAACCAAACCGACACGCCGCCGTCACGTCCCTGCAGCATTCGCTCGCTACAGTCAGGCGCACAACCACCCAGAGGAGGAATCATGCGCCTGACGACCGTCCGATCCGACGCCACCCCCGGCTTTCCGAAACTTTCCCTGAGCCTGGCGACCACGCCCGAAGAGGTGCGCGAAGTGCAGCGCCTGCGCTACCAGGTCTTCGTCGAGGCCATGGGCCTGGAGTCGCTGCAGAACGGCGACGGCCTCGAGAAGGATGATTACGACGACTACTGCGACCACCTGCTGGTGCGCGACACGCGCACGCTGAAAGTGGTCGGCACCTATCGCGTGCTGGGCGGGCGCGGACTGGCGCGCACCGGCCGCTTCTACTCGGAAAACGAGTTCGACCTGTCGCGCCTGCAGCACCTGCGGCCGCGCATCCTGGAGGCCGGACGCGCGTGCATCCACCCCGACTACCGCGGCGGCGGCGTGCTGATGATGCTGTGGGCGGGACTGGCCGCCTGCATGAAGCGCGAGAACGCCGAATACCTGATCGGCTGCGCCAGCGTCAGCCTGGCCGACGGCGGCAACACCATCAACAGCGTCTACCAGCAGGTCGCCGGCGCGCACATGGCGCCGCCCGAGTATCGCGTCGAGCCGAAGCTGGCCTTCCCGCTGCACGACGGGCCGCCGGCCGGCACGGTGACGGTGCCTGCGCTGATCAAGGGCTACCTGCGCAGCGGCGCGTGGATCTGCGGCCAGCCGGCGTGGGACCCCGACTTCCATTGCGCCGACCTGTTCATGATGCTGCCGCTGGCGCGCATGGAGAGCCGCTACGCGCGCCACTACCTGAAGGACGAGGTCGCCGCATGAACATGCGCGACGCCTTCGGCAAAGTGAAACGCAAGAGCCGGCTGATCGACCATCCGCGCCACAAGGCCGCGCCGCTGCGCTTTCGCACCATCTTCATCTCGGACCTGCACCTCGGCACCAGCGGCTGCCAGGCAAAACGCCTGCTCGAATTCCTGAAAGCCACCGAATCCGACAAGCTCTATCTGGTTGGCGACATCATCGACGGCTGGCAGCTGAAGCGCCGCTGGTACTGGCACCAGACGCACAACGACGTGGTGCAGCTGGTGCTGAAAAAGGCCAAGAAAGGCACGCGCGTGATCTTCGTGCCGGGCAACCATGACGAATCGGTGCGCCAGTTCATCGGGCAGGATTTCGGGGGCATCAAGGTGCGTGACGAGCATGTGCACACCACCGCCGACGGCCGCCGCATGCTGGTGCTGCACGGCGACCGCTTCGACGGCGTGATCGCCTGCGCGAAGTGGCTCGCCTATGTCGGCGATTCGCTGTACACGATGATCCTGAAGTTCAATCAGGTCTACAACGGCTGGCGCGCGCGCGCCGGCCTGCCCTACTGGTCGCTGTCGCAATACCTGAAGCTGAAGGTGAAGAACGCGGTCAGCTACATCAGCTCCTTCGAACGCGCGCTGGCTGCCGAGGCGCGCAAGCAGGGACTGGACGGCGTGATCTGCGGCCACATCCACAAGCCGGAGATCCGCGAGATCGACGGCATCCTGTACTGCAATGACGGCGACTGGGTGGAAAGCCTGTCGGCGCTGGTCGAGGAAGCCGACGGCACGCTGCGGCTGGTCGACTGGCACGAGATCATGCTGCGCTGGGAGCAGTGCCAGTACGACGCGCAGGCCGACGTGACGGAGGACGAGGCATGCGCGCTGCCGGCCTGAGCGGGAGACAAAGGCTGCAACGGCCGCAGCAGCTGTTCGAGCCCACGCTGTTTGACGGCGTGGAACCGGCGCCTGCGACAAACGCGACGCCGCCCGCGCGCAAGGCCAGCCGCGTGCTGATGCTGTCGGTGTCGGCCGGCGCCGGCCATGTGCGCGCGGCCGAGGCGCTGGCCGCGCACGCGCGCGCCGGATTCCCGCTGCTGTCTGTCAGCCACCGCGACATGATGACGCTGGTGCCGCGCTGGTTCCGCGCGATCTACCGGGACCTCTACATGAAACTGTCGTCCGGCCTGCCGGAGGCCTGGGGCTGGCTGTACCGCAAGACGGACAGCGCCCGGCCGGCGAGCATCGGCGAGCGCATGCGCCGCCGCCTGCAGCGCCTGTGCGTGCGGCGCCTGCTGGCCGAGATCGAGGCCTGCCGGCCGGACGCGATCGTCTGCACCCATTTCCTGCCGGCCGAACTGCTGGCCGACGAACGCCGGGCCGGCCGGCTGGACTGCCCGGTCTGGGTACAGGTGACCGATTTCGACCTGCACCGGATGTGGGTGCATGAAGGCGTCAGCGGCTACTTCGTCGGCAGCGACGAGCTGGCCTTCCGGCTGGCCGCGCACGGCGTGCCGGCCGCGCAGGTCGTGGTCAGCGGCATACCCGTGATGCCGGGCTTTCTCGCCGCGCCGCAGCGCACGCAGGCAGCGGCCGTGGTTGGACTGGATCCGGCCCTGCCGACCGTGCTGATGATGAGTGGCGGCGGCGGTAGCGGGATGCAGGTCGACACCATACAGTCGCTGCTGCTGCAGCAGCCCCGGCTGCAGCTCATCGTGCTGGCCGGACGCAACGACGCGCTGCGGCGTTCGCTGCAGGACCTGACCGCGGCTTATGCGGGAAGGCTGCGCTGCTTCGGCTTCATCGAGGACGTGCATCTGGCGATGGCCTGCGCCGACCTCGCGATCACCAAGCCGGGGGGCCTGTCGACGTCGGAATGCCTGGCGATGGGATTGCCGATGCTGCTGGTGAATCCCATCCCCGGACAGGAGGAGCGCAACGCCGCCTACCTGATGCAAGAAGGCGCGGCCGCGCGTGCCGATGATCCGGTGACGCTGCAATTCCGGCTGCAACGGCTGCTCGACGAGCCGGGGCAGCTCGCGCGCATGCGTGAGCGGGCGCTGGCGATCGCCAGGCCGCACGCGGCGCATACGCTGCTGCAGAGGCTGGGATGAACGAACTGCCGGTCGACTTCGCGGCCACGCTGGCCGCGGTGCTGCTGCTGGGCGCCTGTTTCGCGAAGCTCGAGGTTGCAATCGAAGGCGACGCCGGCTGGGCGGCCAACCTGCCGACCTGGCGCATCGAGCATCACTGGCTGCTCGACCTGCTGTGGGGCGGCCGCGCGATGACGGGCTATCACGCTTGGGCCTTTTCGCTGGTGGCGCTGTTCTTCCATTTCCCGCTGGTCTTCAGCGGCGACTACAGCCTGGCAGCGGAGCAGCGCGCGCTCGCCTGCATCATGCTGTTCTGGGTCTGCGAAGATTTCCTGTGGTTCGTCTTCAACCCGGCATTCGGGCTGCGCAAATTCCGACGGACGCATGCCGGCTGGCACAAGCACTGGGTCTGTGGGGCGCCGGTAGAGTACTGGATCTTTGGCCCGGTGGGGATGTACTGGCTCTGGCTG
>CAYZXP010000070.1:0-5828 GCA_964482415.1 uncultured Bifidobacterium sp.
CCGTCGGCTATCATGCGGGTCGTTCCTCCTGCCCCGCACGATCGGTCGCCTGCATGCCCCTGTCCCTCGCCGCCCCCGTCCACAGCGAACTGCTGATCAAGAAGAGCCGTTTCATCGGCTGCGTGCAGCCGGTCGCGGATCGCGCAGCCGCGCAGGCGGTGGTGGCGCGGCTGCGCGCCGAGCATCCGGGCGCGGCCCATGTCTGCTGGGCATTGCTGGCCGGCGGACAGTCGGCAGCGAATGACGACGGCGAGCCCGGCGGCACCGCCGGCCGGCCGATGCTGGAAGTGCTGCGCCACCAGGATCTCGACGGCGTGCTGGCCACCGTGGTGCGCTACTTCGGCGGCGTCAAGCTCGGCGCCGGCGGCCTGGTGCGCGCCTATACCGATGCGATCGCCCAGGCGCTGCGCGGCGCCGAAAAAGTCCCGCGCATTCGCCAGCGCGCGCTGCGCTGCGAAGTGCCGTATGCGCTCGAGGGCCTGCTGCGCCGCGAGATCGACGCCGCCGGCGGCAGCCTCGGCGAGGTCAGGCACGCGGCGCAAGTCGGCGTCGATTTTACGGTCGCCGAAACGGCCGCCGATGCACTGGTGTGGCGCCTGAACGAGGCCTGCCAGGGCCACATCGGCTGGGCGCGCGCCGACGACTGAGCCTTTGCGCTCGCCTTACCCCGTCTTCCAGCCGGCGCGCTGGCCTGCCCCGGCGGCTTCGCTGATAATGGCCCGATAACCATTCCAACCAGCGGAGACAAGCATGGCAAAACCCGTCATCGGTTTCATCGGCGTCGGCCTCATGGGGGCCGGCATGGCAAAAAACATCGTCACCAAGGGCTACCCGCTGGTGATCATGGGCCACCGCAACCGCGAGCCGGTCGAGCGGCTGCTGAAGCTCGGCGCGACCGAGGCCTCGTCCCCGCGCGAACTGGCGATGCAATGCGACATCGTGCACCTGTGCGTGACCGCGTCGCCGCAGGTCGAGGCAGTGATGAACGGCCCCGACGGCATCTTCGCCTCCGGCCGCAAGGGACTGATCGTCATCGACTGCTCAACCTCGAACCCGGTCTCCACGCTGGCGCTGGCCGATGCGGCGAAGTCGCACGGCATGACCTTCATCGATGCGCCGCTCGGCCGCACGCCGGTCGAGGCCGAGGCCGGCATGCTGGACGCGATGGTCGGCGCGGACGACGACACCTTTGAGCGCGTCCGGCCGGTGCTGGAATGCTGGGCCGGCAATGTCGTGCACCTCGGCCCGGTCGGCCTCGGTCACAAGATGAAGCTGGTGAACAACTTCGTCGCCATGGGCTATGCGGCGCTGTTCTCCGAGGCG
This sequence comes from uncultured Bifidobacterium sp., assembly GCA_964482415.1. GTDB lineage: Bacteria > Pseudomonadota > Gammaproteobacteria > Burkholderiales > Burkholderiaceae_D > Pernthalerella. The sequence continues at coordinate 1,324 of CAYZXP010000070.1, forward strand.
CTGTCGATCGCGCGCAAGGCCGGGCTGTCGAAAGAGCAGTTCCACTCGGTGATCGGCAGCGGCCGCATGCGCAGCCCGTTCTACGACACGTTCATGAAGTGGACGATGGACGGCGACGAAAGCGCGCACCGCTTCACCATCAGCAATGCGCACAAGGACATGCGCTACCTGTGCAGCCTGGCCAACGAGATTGGTGCACTGCACCCGATCCAGTCCATGGTGAAAAACTCCTTCGCCGCGATGGAGGCGGCCGGACAGGCACAGCGCTACGTGCCGATGCTGGCAGATTTTGTCGCAACGCAAAACGGCCTGCCGCCGTCGCAGCCGGACTGAGTTTTGCCAGCGCGTTCCCGGCGGAGCCCGCCGGGAGCTTGACGCAGTGGTTATGCCATCTATAAGCTTTAAAGCGGACCAGCCGACGGCGGCAACACCGCCCTGAACGCGCATGAACCGCCTTGAACGCTTCTACCGTATCGACCAGCTGCTGGTGGAAATGACGGTCGTGCCGCGCGACCGCTTCCTGAGTGAACTCGAGGTCTCGCCGGCGACCTTCAAGCGCGACCTTGAATACATGCGCGACCGCTTCAATGCGCCGGTCATCTGGGACGCGGACGTGCGTGGCTACCGCTACGAAAAGTCTGCCACCACCACCGGACGCGTCGAGCTGCCCGGCCTGTGGTTCTCCGAGCAGGAAGTGTATGCGCTGATCACGATGCAGCAGCTGCTCGAAAACGTCGGCCAGGGCAGCCTGATCGGGCCGCACATCGAGCCCTTCCGCGCGCGCCTCGACGCGATGCTCGGGGAAGGCGATTCAAGCGCGAAAGACATCCGCCAGCGCATCAAGCTGATCGCAATGGCCTCGCGCAAGCAGAGTCCCGCGCACTTCTCCGAGATCGGCGCGGCGCTGTTCAAGCGCAAGCGCATCGAGGTGCGCTATCACTCGCGCGGCAAGGATGAAGTCACGGTGCGCGAACTGTCGCCGCAGCGGCTGGTGCACTACCGCGACAACTGGTACCTCGACGCCTGGTGCCACCTGCGCAACGACCTGCGGGGCTTCTCGCTGGACGGCATGCAGTCGGTCAGGCTGTTGCAGACGAAGGCGCACGACGTGCCGATGAAATCCCTCGACCAGTTCCTCGCGTCGAGCTACGGCATCTTCGCCGGCGGCGCACGGCACCGCGCGCAGCTGCGCTTCACCGCGGAGCGCGCGCGCTGGGTGGCCTCGGAGACCTGGCATCCGGAACAGCACGGCACGTTCGACGACGACGGCAGCTACCTGCTCGAATTCCCCTACAGCGACGACCGCGAGCTGCTGCTCGACATCCTGCGCCACGGCGCGGGCGTCGAGGTGCTGGCGCCGGCAGCGCTGCGCGAGAAGGTGAAGCGCGAGCATGCGGCGGCGGCCGCGCTGTACGCGAGCTGATCAGCCCGCCTCCCAGCCTTCCCAGTCGCCCAGCGGGATCATCGGCACATGATCCTGCGGACAGATCGGCGGGCCGACGTGCAGGTAGGCTTTCAGCATCGGCACGGTGAAGCCGCACTTTTCGCAGCGTGCCCGCGCACGCCGCCGCTTCGTCGGCACAACCACCGGCAATGTCAGCTTCGCATGCGGATAGGCGCCCAGCGCAGCGGCGACCTGCAGCAGCCGCTGCTTCAGCCGCGGCCCCGCGCCGGCGCTGCGCATCGGCCCCTCGAGGCCGATGGCGAGCGCGATCTTGCGAAATTCCGCCCCATGCTTGTGGCGGCAGTCGTCGACCGCATGCACCAGTTCGTGCACCAGCGTGTCGAGCACGTCGAACGGATCGTCCAGCACCGGCGAAATGAAAATCTGGTTGCGGCCGTCGGCGCTGACCGCTGAGGACCAGCATTGCCCGATATGGCCGTTGCGCGTGCCGCTGCTGGCAAAGCCGCAGGAGACGCGGCACGCAGGCAGGCGGTAGCCGCGTTCCACGAAAATCGGACGGACGGCGTCCAGCGCCGCTTCCAGCCACTGCTCGCGGGTCGACAGATCGGTGCTCATGATCAGAAAGTCAGTTGCCAATGCCATCCAGTGTGCGGGTGCCACTGGCTCACAGGATGAGCCGGCGGCGCCGCAGCGGGTGGCTCATCTTTTGAGCCACCGGGCCGGTATAACGAACCTGCGGCGCGGAAAAACAAGCCGGCAAAGGGACATCGACGCAGGGAGGACTGGCATGACGAAGTTCTGGATCATTTATGGCGCACTCGGCCTGCTGGCGCTGGCCGCGGTGCTGTGGGACTACCAGCGCCGGCGCACGGTGGCGCTCGCGCCGGGGCTGCTGCTCGAGCCCATGCCGGCGCGGCGGCGCGATGCATGGCAACGGCTGCGCGCCGGACTGGACAACCTGCTGGCCGGCGTGCTGCTGTGGCTGCTCTGGCCGCTGATGGCGACCTGGGCGATCGCGCTGGCGCGCCGCGGGGTGACGGCGATGCGCCGTGCCGCCCGCTGAGCAAGGGGACCATGATGCTTGCCCCTGCCAGGATCGACCAGTCGCTCGCGCGTTCGGTACGGCGCGCGTATTTCCGCAGCCTGCTGTCCGAATGGGACCGGACCACGGCCGCGCTGAGGGAAGCCGGCCGGCGCAACACCTTCCGCAACCGCTGGATCACCAGCGAGAAGCAGCTCCGGGCGCAGGCCCGGGTGCTGGAAAAGATCGTCAGCCCGCGCCTGCCGATCGCGCAGGTGCGGCTGGACGCGCGTTCGCGCGGCGCCAGCGTGGTGCTGGCGTTGCTGCCCGACCCGCTGCCGGCGTCGGTCACGGCAACCTCGAACGCCAGTGTCGAGGCGATGATGCTGCTGCGTCCGGACGGCTTCGTCTGCAAACCGGTGAACGTGGTGGTCTCCGGCCACGCGGTCGACCGCGTGATACAGCGCTGCCGCCTGATGGAGCTGCCGATCGGCCGCGAAGACCTCGCGGCCGTGAACGCCGAGTTCGCCGACGCGCTGCCGCTGGCCTGCGTCGCCGCCAGCGCGCTGCGGCGGCTGTGCGCGACCGACGGCGCCGACGCCGCCGAAGCACTGAACGTGCTGCTGCCGGCGCCGCACGGCGTGTTCCTGGCGAGCTGGCAGGCCGCTGCCTGCCGCCTGCTGGTGCGGACCTTCGTCGGCCGCGACCAGCTGAACGATGCCGAGCGCGCCGCGCTCGATGACCTGCGGCAGATTGCCGCCGGCAGCATCGAATCCCATGTGCTCGACGACATCCTGCCGGGCTGGCTCAGCCTCGACCCGCAGGCGCTGCACACCGAGCTGCTTGACGCGTGGCGACGCTTCGGCTGGCGCTTCGACGTCGACCGGCTGCATCCGGGCCTGTCCGACCTTGCCTGGTCCGCCCATTGATGCCTGACAGCCGACATCCGAAACCGACAGACGAGAGGAACACCATGTTCGACGATGACTACCCTACCGGCGCGCACGATCACGACCACGACACCGAAGGCGGCGACGGGTCCGGATTCGTCACGCAGGTCGTGCTCGACACCGCCATCGACGATCCCGAAGTCGTGGCCGCGCTGGTGTCGCGGCCGGCGAAGCGCGAGCGCGACCGCTTCGTGCGCACCGCACTGCGGATCGGCGTGATCGCGCTCGGGCAGGCGCAGGGCCGCATCGACGGCGACACCGTGCGCAGCGAAGGCGAAAGGCTGATCGCGCTGCTGCAGGAGCAGCTGGCCGGCTACGAAAAGGCGACCGCGAAAAAACTGACGGACACGCTGGGCGACTATTTCGATCCGTCCAGCGGCCGCTTTCCGCAGCGGGTCAGCCAGCTGGTCGGACAGGACGGCGAGCTCGAGATGCTGCTGAAGCACCGCTTCTCGCTCGCGCAGCAGTCGTTCGAGAACTTCATCGCCAGCCATGTCGGCCCGGACAGCGAACTGCGCCGCATCCTCACGCCGGACGAGCACAATGCCTTCGTCCGCTCGGTCCGGGATGCGATCTCGTCGGCCACCGCGCAGCACTCGTCCACGCTGCTGTCCGAGTTTTCGCTCGACAATGCGAACGGTGCGCTCAGCCGCATGGTGCGCGAACTGGCCGAGAAGCACGGCACGGCTGCCGACGCGCTGCAGGCGCACTTCCGCGAGGTGATGTCCGAATTCTCCCTCGACAAGGAAGACTCGGCGCTGAGCCGGCTGGTGCGGCGAGTGAACGATGCACAGGAGAAGATACAGGCCGAATTCACGCTGGACTCCGACAGCTCCGCGCTGGCGCGCATGAAACGCGAGCTGACCGGCCTGATCGAGGAGCAGAACCGGCAGGCGCAGCAGTTCCAGAAAGAGCTGCACGATGCGCTCGGCGAATTGCGCGGGCGCCGCGACGAGGCCGCGCGCTCGACCGCGCACGGCCACACCTTCGAGGCCGCAGTCGTCGAGCGTGTGCGCGGACTGCTGCAGGGCTCGGGCGACGTGGTCGACGAAGTCGGCCGGACCACCGGCATCAAGCCGCACTGCAAAAAGGGCGACGCGGTCGTCACGCTGCCGCCCGACAGCCTGGC
>CAYZXP010000070.1:5928-11805 GCA_964482415.1 uncultured Bifidobacterium sp.
AGCCGCACTGCAAAAAGGGCGACGCGGTCGTCACGCTGCCGCCCGACAGCCTGGCCGCGGGCGCGCGCATCGTGCTCGAAATGAAGGAAGATGCGTCGTACACGCTGAAGAACAGCCTCGACGAAATCGCCGAGGCGCGCGAGAACCGGCAGGCCGGCATCGGTGTCTTCGTGCACTCGAAGAAGACCGTGCATGCCAGCGTCGGCGCGCCGCTGATGCGGCACGGGAACGACATCATGGTGGTGTGGGACAGCGATGCGGAGTCGTCCGACGCGTACCTGCAGGCGGCGCTGCTGATGGCCAAGGCGCTCGCCGTGCGCGCACGCAAGGTCGCCGATGCGCTGACGGCCGACGTGCATGCGATCGACAAGGCGATCGCGGCCATCGGCAAGTCACTTGAGCAGATGGACGACATCACCACCTTCGCCACCACCATCCGCAACAACGCCGAGAAGATCCTCGAGCGCAACCGGCTGGTGAAGAAGGCGCTCGACGCCAACATGGAAGTGCTGGCGCAGCAGGTCGACCACCTGAAGGATGCGGTGCAGTCCGACTGAATGCCGCTGCCGTGCGGGGCTTGACAGCGGATGGCGCGCCTACCAGACTGCCGCCATCGCCCGCCGTTTCGTCATGAAAGTCATATCGATCATGAAAAAAATCATCTGCGCGCCGGCGCTCGCCCTCAGCCTCCTCCTTGCGGCCCCGGCGCATGCGTACGATGGTCTGTCGAGCGAGTTGGCGCACACGGCGGCTGGCGCATTGCTGGCCGCCGCGGTCACCAGGGCGTCCGAGGATTCCCCGAATCGGGCGTGGGTAGGCTTCGCCGCCAGCACGGCCACCGCGGTGCTGGTCGAGGGCTACAACATCTCGCGCGGCTCGGACCGTTCCGGTCAGCTGCTGGACATTTTTTCGCACACGCTTGGAGCGGCCATCGGCGCGTGGGCCACCGACCGGTATTTCCTCGCGCCGGTGATCACGCCGCGCGGCGTCGGACTGGCGCTGACGCGCAGCTTCTGAGCGGCGCCCTCAGGCGGCCGGCGCGATGCCCAGCAGGGCGGCGAGCCGGACGAGATCGGCCACCGACTCCGCCTCCAGCTTCTCCATCACGCGGCCGCGATGCACCTTGATGGTCTGCTCGGCGGTGCCGAGGCTCTCGGCGATGAGCCGGTTGGTGCGGCCGGAGATCACATGCTCGAACACCTCGCGCTCGCGCGGCGTCAGCCGTGCGACGCGGTGCGCGAGCAGCTTGCGCTGCCGCTCCTCGTCTTCAGACTGCCGCAACTGCTCGAACGCCGCGTCGATCGCGCGCATCAGGTCATCGCGCTTGACCGGCTTGGCGAGGAAATCGACCGCGCCGGCCTTGACCGCGCGCACGCTCTCCGGAAGGCCTCCCTGCGCGGTCAGGAAAACGACCGGCAGCGTCGAGCCGCGCGCGGCCATCTGCCGCTGCGCCTCGAGCCCGTCAATGCCGGGCATCGCGACGTCGAGCAGCACGCAGCCGGCGCCGTTCGGCGGCAGCGCCGCGAGGAACTCCTCGCCCGAGCCGAATTCGGCCACCGCATAGCCTTCGGCGCCCAGCAGCCGGTTGAGCGCCTTGCGCAGGTCGGCTTCGTCATCGACCAGAAAAATGGTTTTTTTGTCGTTCAATTGCTTGTCTCCGCAAAAGGCAGTTGCACGCGCAGCGTCGCGCCGCGATCTGCATTCGGCACGGCGCGGATGCGCCCGCCGTGCGATTCGACGATGGACTTGCAGATCGCCAGCCCCATGCCGACGCTGTTCGTTTTCGTCGTGAAGAAGGGCTCGAACACGCGCTCAACCGGCGCAGGCAGCCCGCTGCCACGATCGGACACCTCCAGCAGCGCCGCTCCGCCGGACTCGCCGCACCGTATCGACAGGCGCCGTTCCGCGACAGGCGTGGCCGCCATCGCATCGCATGCATTCATGATGAGGTTTATGACGACTTGCCCGATCCTGACGCGATCGGCCTGCACCGCCGGCAGCGCCGGGTCCAGCTGCGCGTCCACCTGCACGCCGCGCCGGATCAGGTCGGGCCGGAGGAAGCCGACCACATCGTCGACCAGCGCCGACAGCGACAGGCGCTCCGGCGCCGAGCCGCCGCGGCGCAGCAGCATGCGCAGCCGGCCGATGACCTGACTGGCGCGGTCGTCCGCGGCGATGACCTCTTCAAGCGTTGAACGGAGATCTGCGGCAGGCAGCGGGACTTGCCGCAGCAGCCCTTGCGCCGCCGTCGCCTTCTCAAGGATGATCGCCAGAGGCTGCCTGAGTTCCTGTGCCAGCGTGCCCGACATCTCGCCGGCGGTGACCGTGCGCGACAGGTGTTCGATTTCCTCGTGCTGCAGCCGGGCGGCTTCTTCAGCACGCTTGCGGTCGGTGATGTCGATGGTGACGCCGATCAGGCGCATCGCGGCGCCGGAGCCGGTGTAACGGCCGCCGCCGGCCGACAGCGCCCAGTGCGTGCGGCCGTCCGCGCTGACGAGCCGGTACTCGACGGCCACCATTTCGCTCGATGCCAGCGCGTCGGACAAAGCCTCGCGCACGCGCTCGCGATCCTCCGGATGGATCGCTGCCAGCAGCTCGTCGAGCGTCGGCGCAGCGTCGGGAGCAATGTCGAACAGCCGTACCGGCAACGCGGTCGGATGAAATCGCAGGGTCCCCGGATCCAGCGCCCAGAATCCCAGCCCGGCCGCCTCGGCAGCCAGCGCCAGCCTCTGCCGCGAGGTCATCAGTCGCTGCTCGGCTTCGATCAGCTCGCCGGACAGGCGCGCCGAACGGACCAGGTCCTGGCTCAGTCGCGCCCCCATGATCACGATGATCGGTATGAAGGAAATCGTTATGCTGAACGGTACCGTGCCGCCGTCCACGCCGACCATCATCCCGATGAGCTGCCCGCTGACGAGCAAAAACAGCAGCGCCGCCGCAAGCGCGATCGCCTGCCTGCCGCCGCGCTGCCGCCAGATCGCCACGATCGCATCGACGAAATATGCGGCGAGCAGCAGGCCGGAGGCCGCCGCGAAGAAGCGCCAAGGACTCAGCGTTCCCTTCGGCACCATCACCTGCGCACCAAAGAAGCTGGCCGGTTCGAGCGACTGCAACTCCTGAAAATGCAGCGTGCCCGGCGCGACCAGCCCGCCGAGGGTGAAGAGCGTGCGCATCACGATCGCCGACCAGCCCAGCCAGAGCCGTCCGGCCTTCAGGTAGCTGCGCACGAAGTAAACCAGCGCGCCGAAGCCGGCCAGCACGGCGACATAGAACAGCCGCAGCAGCTGCAGGTAATCCTGCACCGAGCCCGCATGCATCATCGCCAGTTCCACCAGCGCCAGCACGCCCACGCACAGGCACAGCGCGGCGAAATGGCCGCTGGCGTCGCGCTCTGGCTTGCCGAGCTGCCGCCAGATCTGGCCATGGATACCGGCCAGCACCAGGCAGACTGCTGCCGTCGCCGACCAGAGCACCAGCACCCAGTTCATGCCGCCTCCTCTGCGGCCGTTCCGTCGGGCGCAAACGGCAGCCGGACCCGGAACGACGCGCCCTGGCCTTCGTTCGGCCGCGCGCTGATGTCGCCGCCGTGCGCCTCCACGATGGAGCTGCAGATCGCAAGGCCGACGCCCAGTCCTTCGGGCTTGGTCGTGTAATAGGGCTGGAAAATCTGCGCCGGATCGGCGGGCAGGCCGGCGCCGGTATCGCAAATGCTGATCTCGGCCATGCCGCCGACGGCCGCCGTGCTGATCGACAGCCGCCGCTGGCCTGCGGGCGTGTCTTCCATCGCCTCGCAGGCATTCCTCAGCAGGTTGAACAGCAATTGCTCGATCAGCAGGTGATCTCCCGCGACGGGACGCAGGCCGGCGGGCAGGCCGGCATGGACCGCCACGCCGCGCCGGACCAACTCTTCGCGCATCACGTCAAGCACGCCATCGACGAGCGGATTGAGCGCAAACACCTCGGCCGCCAGCTCGCCGCGCCGCGGCAGCGAGCGCAGGCGCGCCAGCACCTTGTTCGCGCGCTCGTCTGCGGCAATGATGTCGGCGAACATGGCCTGCAGCTCGTCGCGGTCCGGCTCCGGACGCCGCAGCATGCCGAGCGCCGCCTCCGCATTGCTCATGATGATGGCCAGCGGCTGGCCGAGCTCGTGTGCCATCGCGCTGGAAAACTCGCGCGCGTTCGACACGCGGGTCAGGCGATCGAGCTCCAGCCGCCGGCGCTGGCTCTCCAACTCGGCGCGGCGCCGCGCGGTAACGTCGATAGTCACGCCGGTGACGACCGAAGACGGGCCTCGCCCGCCCTGCTGCGCGCCGCCCAGCGTCGAATACCAGCGCTCTTCGTCACCGGGCAGGATGACCCGGTATTCGACTGACGCCTCGCGGCCGCTGGCGGCCCCGAACATCGCCGCATCGACGCGCTCACGGTCGGCGGGATGGATGCGCGCCATGAAATCTGCCAGTGGCCGGTCGGGCCCGACGCCGAAAAGATCGGCCGCCTTCGCGGTCACCCACAGTTCGCCGCTTGCGGTATCGACGCTCCACAGCGCCACGTTGGCCGCATCGGCGGCCAGCTGCAGGCTGGCGTCGGATTCGGACAGCTCCGCATGGCGCTCCCGCAGCGACGCGGACAATTGCGCGGCGCGCGCCAGTTCGCGGCTGACTTCGTAGCCCATCGCCAGCACGATCGGCACGCAGCTGAGCGTGATCACCGCCGGGAAGCGGATCAGGTCAAACAATCGCAGCACCGCACTCGCGGCCGCGACCAGCACGAAGATAAACAGCAGGCCGCCGACAGTCCATGCCAGACGGCGCTCGCCACGGCGCCAGACCTCGACCGCCGCATCGACGATCAGCCAGGCCAGCGAGAGTACGGAAATCAAGCCGAGCAGAATCAGCGGATTCGGCTTGCCGCGGGCGATCGTGACGGCTTCACCGAGCACCTGCATCTGACTGATCGCATGGATTTCACGGAAGTTCAGGTTGGGCGACGAAAAGATGTTCAGCACCAGTACCAGCGAGCGCAGGCCGATCGCGGTCCAGGCCAGCCACGGTCGTCCGGCGCGCATGTGGAAGCGCACGAACAGCACGCAGCCCACGATGGCCAGCCAGACCGGGAAATGCTGCAGCCAGATCAGCCGGCCAACCTCGTCGACCGAGCCGGCGCCCATGATGCCGAGCTCGACCAGCGCCACCATCGACACGCCGGCCGCGCACACCGTGAACGCGCCGTGCGCCGGCGCGTGCCGCAGGCGTGTCCATGCATAGGCGTGGATCATCGCGACGGTGGCGCTGGCGACCGCGATCATCAGCCAGATGACGCTTATCCAGCCCATGCTGCGCTGCCGGCCTCGTGAGGAAATTTCATGTTGAATGGATTGCGCGCCGGCCGGCGCAAGCCGGTGCTTCAGCGGCTGCGGCGCGAACATGGAAACCGCGCATTATGCAGCAGCGCCGGCCGCGAGGTGCGGACCGGCGCCGCGGACAGCTCAGACCGGCACGATCAGGCTGAATGCCTCGCCCGACAGCTCAGGCGCGCCGATCAGCTTGGCGAACAGTTCGCCGGAGGCAGTGTCGCTGCTGTCGTAATACAACCGGCCGGTGGCCTGCACGTAGACCAGCCCGACATAGCTGGCCGCGTCGAATGCATTGCCCTCGGTGTCGACCTTGCTGGCGAGCTTGTCGAGGACGACCAGGCTCTCTTCGGTGAAGATCGCGCCATCGAGCACGATCCGGTCACCTTGCGCCGCGGAAAAGTCGACGATGGTGTCGACATTCGTGAGCCGGTTCGGCGCATGGTCGAACACGAAATCGTCGGCGCCCAGGCCGCCGGTCAGCTTGTCCTTGCCGTCGCCGCCGACGAGCGTGTCGTCGCCGGCGC
>CAYZXP010000070.1:11905-14476 GCA_964482415.1 uncultured Bifidobacterium sp.
CCGCCGGTCAGCTTGTCCTTGCCGTCGCCGCCGACGAGCGTGTCGTCGCCGGCGCTGCCGACGAGGAGGTCCTTGCCGCCGAAGCCAGCCAGCTCGACGGCATTGCCGGCAGCCGTCAGGATGTCTTTGCCGGAGAACATCAGCGCCATCGATTCCTCTGGCGTCATGCTGATGAAATCCGCGATCGAAAGTTTCAGCCGGTTGACCGCGGCGTCATGGACGCCGTCGTCGAGGCTGATCGCCGTGATGGTGCCGCTCATCGCGCCGGTGCCGATACTCACCTGAACATTGCCATCGATACGGTAGGACAGCCCGCCGATGGTCAGTGACAAACTGGTGATGGACGCGGTGCTGGCCGACGTGCCCACCCGGCCCTGCACCTCGAAAGACAGTTCCGGGCTGGTGAACGACAGATTGCTGAGGTAACCGGAGAAGCCGCCGCTCGACCTGATCACGACTGCGCCCTCCGCATGCAGGCTCTGGTCAGCCCAGTGCACGTCGATGCTGCGGATGGTGGCCGAGGTGCTGCCCAGCGTGCCGGTTGCGTCGAAGCTGCCGCCGGGGAAGTAGCCGACGAAATGGCCGCTGCCCGTCTGCCGGATGTCGTACACGTCCGACACCGCGTAATAGAGATCGTAGTACGTCGACACCAGGTCGATCTCGCTGAGGTCGATCGCGCCGACGCTGTCGGTCAGGTCGCCGTAGGTCAGGAAACTGGTGGTTGCGATGGCCATCTTGTTCTCCGTTCATGGCGGGCACGGCGCCCCGCCCCGCGATGCCGGGGCAGCAAGGCGTGCCTGCACGCGCCCGCAGTATGCCGCGACGTTGCCTTCAAAACAATACAAAATCCATACTATTCAGACACCCGGGCCGCTGCCGGCTTGCGGACAGGCGCGTGCCGGGGTATGTTGTCGCCCCCGCGTTCGCGGATTCCCCCCGGTCCGTCCGCACCCACAACCTGAAACAGAACAATCATGACGACTGGATTCATCGGCATCGGTTCCATGGGCATGGCCATGGCCGTCAACCTGCACCGCAAGGGGCGGCAGGTCTGCGTTTACGACATTCGCGACGAAGCGCTGGCCACGGCGCGCGCGCACGGCATCACGACCTGCGGCTCGGCCGCCGAGGTGGCGGCGCAGTCCGACCTGATCGTGATCGTCGTCGTCAACGCGAAGCAGATCGACGACGTGCTGTTCGGCGCCGGCGACGCCGCCCGCGCGGCAGCCGGCAAGACGGTGATGGTCTGCTCGACCATCGCGCCGGAAGACACCGAGGCGATCGCGGCGAAACTGGCCGCGCAGGGCGTGAAGATGATCGACGCGCCGATTTCCGGCGGTCCGGCACGCGCCGAGGCCGGCACGATGAGCATCATGCTGGCCGGTGAAGACGCGACGATCGCGCCGCACCAGCCGGTGCTGGATGCGATGTCCGACAAGATTTTCCGCCTCAGCACGCGCATCGGCGATGGCGCGCGCTACAAGCTGGTCAACAACCTCGCGGCTGGCATCAATCTGGTCGGCGCCGCGGAAGTGATCGCGCTCGGACTGAAGATCGGGCTGGACAAGGACAAGCTGCTGGCGCTGATGTCGGCGTCGAGCGGACAATCGATGATGCTGGAAGACCGCATGACGCGCGCGCTGCAGGATGATTTTGCGCCCCGTGCGCATGCGCACATCCTGACCAAGGATGTGGCGCTGGGCTGCGCGATGGCCAAGCCGACAGGTCAGGAAATGGCCTTGTCCCGGCAGGCGCTGGAAGTGCTGAAGGCCACGCTGGCCTGTGGTTACGAAGACCTCGACGACGGCGTCGTGCTGAAGATCCTGCTCTGAGGCTCACGTCCTGACGGCCGGCGCATCGGCTCACGCCGACACGTCGACCAGCACGCCGGCGCGCGCGCGCAGCTCGAAGTCGCGCAACGACGGCGTGCGGTACTCCAGCGTCGTCAGCACGTCGCCGGACACGCGATCGACCAGCTTCACCGTCATGCCGCGGCCGTTGGATTCGATCGAATACCTGAGGTCGGTGCCGGGAGGTATGCGTATTCCCGAACCCTGGCGGCGAGCGTGATCGTGCGCGACCTGCTCCGCCGCCGCCCGACGCTTCGGCATCAGCTGCAGCACGGGCGCCGCCTGCGTGCCGGACAGCGAGATCGCAGGGTAAGTGACTCTCATCGCATTCGCTGCGCTGGCAGGTCCGCGTTACAGCGCCACCAGCGGCACGAAAGTGTTCACCGTCAGCGCCACCCCGACCAGGCCGGCCGCGGACGCGCTGTACAACAGTCCGCGCGAGCGGAGGAACACGCCCATCGCCGTCAGGCCCAGCGCCAGCATCAGCGCCGATTTGGCAATGTGAAACCACTGCGATCGCACCGATTCGATTTCGCTCTGCCGCGCATTCCGCGACATCTGCTGGCTCTGCTCGGCCTTCGCCTGCTGCAGGATCTCGATCGCCTTGTCGGTCGTCGCGGGCGCAGCCGCGGCGCTCGTGCCGGCTTCGCCGGCCACGGGTGTCATGACGCCGGGCAGATCGGCGACCGCAGGCTGCGCCGGCGATGTGGCCGCCGCAGCG
>CAYZXP010000071.1:0-14378 GCA_964482415.1 uncultured Bifidobacterium sp.
ATGCGTTACTGGCTGATGAAATCCGAGCCCGACGAGGCCAGCATCGATGATGCGCTGGCCGTAAAACAAAAAGGCATACCGTGGACCGGCGTGCGCAATTACCAGGCGCGCAATTTCATGCGCGACCAGATGCAGGTCGGCGACGGCGTGCTGTTCTATCACTCGAGCTGTGCCGAGCCCGGCATTGCCGGCATTGCGGAAGTCGCCAGCGGCTGCTATCCCGATCCGACGCAATTTGATCCGAACAGCCCGTACCACGACCCGAAATCGACGCCGGAAAATCCGCGCTGGCTGCTGGTCGACGTGCGTGCGCTGCGCAAGACGCGATTGATCTCGCTGCCCGAATTGCGCTCGCATCCGGAACTCGGCGACATGCAGATACTGCGGCGCGGGAACCGGCTGTCGATCACGCCGGTCACGCCGCCCGAATGGGATTTCATCGTCAACCGGCTGGCGAAGGGCAACTGATGGAGCCCTTGCTGATTGCCGGGCTGCTTGCGCTCGGTTGTTTCACCGGCTTCTCGGCCGGCCTGCTCGGTGTCGGCGGCGGCATGCTGACGGTGCCGTTCATCACGATGCTGCTGTCGGCGCGCCATTTCCCGGAGTCGCTGGTAGTGCATGTCGCGATCGCGACATCGCTGTCCATCATCCTGTTCACGTCGATGTCGTCGCTGCGCGCGCATCACAAGCATGGTGCGGTACTGTGGCCGGTGGTGCGGCAGTTCGCCCCGGGCATCCTCATTGGTTCATGGATGGGGCCGTGGGTTGGCGCGCAATTGTCGTCCACGGCGCTGGCGCTGTTCTTCGGACTGTTCATCAGCTTCTCGGCGACGCAGATGCTGCTTGACCGCAAGCCGAAGCCGACGCGCGAACTGCCGAAGCTGCCGGGCATGGTGGGCGTGAGCCTCGTGATCGGCACGCTGTCCGGGCTGGTCGGCGCGGGCGGCGGTTTCATCTCGGTGCCGTTCATGACCTGGTGTAACGTCCGCATCCACAATGCGGTCGCGACCAGTGCCGCGATCGGTTTCCCGATCGCGCTGGCGGCGACGCTGTCGAACATTTATTTCGGCCTGCAGGAACCGAGGCTGCCCGAGGGCACGCTGGGCTTCCTCTACCTGCCCGCGCTCGGGCTGGTGTCGGCCGGAGCCGTGCTGACCGCGCCGGTCGGCGCGCGCGTTGCACACTCGCTCGACGTGAAGAGCCTCAAGCGCGTGTATGCACTGATGCTGTACGGGCTGGCGGCCTACATGCTGTACAAGGGGCTGCGCTGAGTCAGCCCCTGAGCCAGCCCCTGAGCCAGCCGTCGCGCTGGCCTAGCTGCCGAAGCGTTCCCTCAGCAGGTTCTTCTGCACCTTGCCCATCGTGTTGCGCGGCAGTTCATCGACGACGTGCACGCGCTTGGGCACCTTGAAGTTCGCGATCTTCGACTTCAGCGCCGCGATGATGTCGGACTCGGCCAGGGCCGCGCCGCCGCGCGGCACCACCACGGCCGTCACCGCCTCGCCGAAATCTGCGTGCGGCACGCCGATCACGGCAGACTCGAGTACGCCGTCCATGTCGTCGATCACGCTCTCGATCTCTTTCGGATAGACGTTGTAGCCGCCGGAGATGATCAGGTCCTTGCTGCGGCCGACGATCGACAGGTAGCCGTCGGCGTCGAGGCGGCCGACGTCGCCGGTGCGGAAATAGCCGTCGGCGGTGAATTCCTCGGCGGTCTTCTCCGGCATCTGCCAGTAGCCCTTGAACACGTTCGGGCCTTTCACCTGGATGTCGCCGATCTCGCCCGCCGCGCAGGACCGTCCGGCGCTGTCGACCACGCGCACCGACACGCCCGGCAGGGCGGGACCGACGGTGCCGGCGCGGCGCTCGCCGTCATACGGGTTCGAGGTCAGCATCGCCGTCTCGCTCATGCCGTAGCGCTCGAGGATGGTGTGGCCGGTCCGCTCTGCAAACTGCGTGAAGGTCTCGGTCAGCAGCGGGGCCGAGCCGGACACGAACAGCCGGATGTTGCTGCTGCAGTCGCGCGTGAACGCCGGGTCGGACAGCAGCCGCACGTAATAGGTCGGCACGCCCATGAACACGGTGCTGCGCGGCAGCTGTCGGATCACGTCGGCGCTGTCGAACTTCGGCAGGAAGATCATCTTGCTGCCGTTGTACAGCGCACCGTGCGCGGCGACGAACAGGCCGTGGATGTGGAACAGCGGCAGCGCATGCAGCAGCACGTCGCCCGGCTGCCAGCGCCAGGCCTTGTGCAGCTCCCGGATGTTGGACGCGAGGTTGCCGTGCGTGAGCATCGCGCCCTTGCTGCGGCCGGTGGTGCCGGAGGTGTACAGAATGGCCGCGAGGTCGTCGGCCGCGCGCTGCACGGTGTCGAACTCGTCGGCGAAATGCACCGAGCGCGACAGCAGCGAGCCGCTGTTGCGGCCGCCGTGCGGCTCGTCGAGCGTGAACACGTGCGCGACGCCGGCCTTGAACGCGATCTGCGTGACCCAGCCGAAATTCCCCGGCGTGCAGACCACCACCGACGGCGACGCGTTCTCGATGAAGTAGCTCATCTCGGCGGAACGGTAGGCAGTGTTCAGCGGCAGGTAGACAAAGCCGGCGCGCACGGTTGCGAGGTACAGCATCAGCGCTTCCGGCGACTTCTCTACCTGCGCGGCGACGCGCGCGCCGGCCGGCAGGTTCAGGCTGGCCAGCAGGTTCGCCATCTTCGCGCTGCCGCGTTCGAGGTCGCGCCAGCTGTAATAGTGACCGTCAGCCGTCTCCAGCCAGCAATCGTCGAGGTCTTGCGGAAAGCGCGAGCGGAACAGTGCGTACAGGTTTGCGTTCATGGCGGCGGGCTTGTCAGGCGTTGTGGGTTGTTTTTCTCGTGTAGGCGATGGCCAGCAGCGCGATGCCGAGCGCTACCATCGGCAGCGACAGCATCTGTCCGGCCGAGATCGTCCAGCCGCCCACGCCGACTTCATAGTCGGGCGTGCGGAAGTATTCGGTGAAGAAGCGTGCGCAACCGTAGCCGGCTGCGAACAGCCCGCTGACGGCCAGGTAGGGGCGCGGCTTGCGCGCAAACAGCCACAGCACGATGAACAGCAGCACGCCATCGACCAGCGCCTGATAGACCGGCGACGGGTGGCGCGGCAGCGCATCCACGTTCGGCCACACCATCGCCCACGGCAGCGTCGCATCGGCGACGCGGCCCGGCAGTTCGGCATTGATGAAGTTGCCGATGCGGCCGAACGCATAGCCGAGCGGCACCAGCGGCGCGATCAGGTCCATCACTTCCATCCAGCGGCGGTCGTGCCGGTGCGCCCACAACGCCATCGCCAGCAGCACGCCGAGGAAGCCGCCGTGGAAGGACATGCCGCCTTTCCAGACCGCGAAGATCTCCAGCGGATTGGCGAGGTAGTAGGCCGGGTGATAGAACAGCACTTCGCCGAGGCGCCCGCCGAGCACCACGCCGAGCACGCCATAGAACAGCATGTCCTCGATGTGCTCTGCCTTCCAGCCGGCTGCCGCCACATGCGGCTGGCGCACGCGCACGCGGCCGAGCAGGATCACCTGCAGGAACGCTGCCAGGTACATCAGGCCATACCAGCGCACGGCAAGAGGACCGATCGCGAATGCGACCGGGTCGGGCATCGGGTGGATCAGCATCTAGCGTTTCTTTCGCAGCAGTTTGGTGAAGGCGGCCAGCACCGGCGACGTATTGTCGCGCCGCCATGCGAGCCCGAATTCGACCTTCGGTGACGCTTCCTGCAGCGCGCGATATTGCACGCCGGGACGCTTCAGGTTGGACACGGATTGTGGCACAAGCGCAAACCCCATGCCGGCCGAAACCAGGCTGACGATGGTCTGCATCTGGATCGCTTCCTGGCCGATGCGCGGCGTGATGCCGGCGTCATGGAAGCAGTTGAGGATCAGGTCCTGGAAGCGCGGCCCGATCCGGCGCGGGAAAATCACCAGCGGCTCGTCGGCCAGCTGTTTCAGCGAAATCTTGCCGCGCCGCGCGTGCGGACTGTGTTCGGGCAGCGCCAGCACCAGCGGCTCGGACAGCAGCGGCAGGTAATCGATCTCGCGCATCGTCGTGTCCGGCAGCGGCGCGATCACGATGCCGGCGTCGATCACGCCCTCGGCCAGCATCTCGAGCTGGATGTCGGTGGTGGCTTCCTGCAGCGATACCTGCACCGCCGGATAGGCGGCAGAGAATTCGCGCAACGCGTCCGGCAGCAGGTTGTAATCGGCGATCGACACGAATGCGAGCGACAGCGTGCCGGTCTCGCCGGCCGCCGCGCGCCGGGCCAGCGCCGGCAGCGCCTCGGCATGCAGCAGCAGCCGGCGTGCTTCCGGCAGCAGCGCGTCGCCGGCGGCGGTCAGCGCGACCGAGCGCCGCGTGCGCAGGAACAGCGCCGCGCCAAGATTTGCTTCCAGCGCCTGGATCGCCTGCGACAACGGCGGCTGCGTCATGTGCAGGCGCCGCGCGGCGCGGCCGAAGTGCATCTCTTCGGCGACGGCGACGAAGTAGCGCAGCTGGCGCAGTTCGATGTTCATTCAGTGATTCGCGCAAAGTATCAATAACTGACGAATCATATATTTGACAGCATTTTGTTCGCAAGGCATGGTTACGGTCTTCGCAAACCCACAACTGATCATCCGGAGACGCCATGGCTGACAACGAACGTTCCAAACACATTACCGAGGGCGTAGCCCGCAGCCCGAACCGCGCGATGTACTACGCGATGGGCTACAAGAAGGAAGACTTCAGCAACCCGATGATCGGTATCGCCAACGGCCACTCCACCATCACGCCGTGCAACTCCGGCCTGCAGAAGCTGGCCGATGCCGCGATCGCCGCGACCCGCGCGTCGGGCGCGAACCCGCAGGTGTTCGGCACGCCGACCATCTCCGACGGCATGTCGATGGGCACCGAGGGCATGAAGTACTCGCTGATTTCGCGCGAAGTCATCGCCGACTGCATCGAGACCTGCGTGCAGGGCCAGTGGATGGACGGCGTCGTCGTCATCGGCGGCTGCGACAAGAACATGCCGGGCGGGATGATCGCGCTGGCACGCACCAACGTGCCGGGCATCTATGTGTACGGCGGCACCATCAAGGCCGGCAAGTGGAAGGGCACCGACCTGAACATCGTGTCGGCATTCGAGGCCGTCGGCCAGTTCACCGCCGGTAACATGTCGCAGGAAGATTTCGACGGCATCGAGAAGAATGCATGCCCGTCGACCGGTTCCTGCGGCGGCATGTACACCGCGAACACCATGTCGTCGTCGTTCGAGGCGCTCGGCATGTCGCTGCTGTACTCGTCGACGATGGCCAACCCGGACGACGAGAAAGTGCGCTCGGCCGAGGAATCGGCTCGCGTGCTGGTGCAGGCGGTCCGCAACAACCTCAAGCCGCGCGACATCATCACCCGCAAGTCGATCGAGAATGCGATGGCGGTGATCATGGCGACCGGCGGTTCGACCAACGCCGTGCTGCACTACCTGGCGATCGCGCACGCGGCGCAGGTTGAGTGGACCATCGACGATGTCGAGCGCATGCGCAAGAAAGTGCCGGTCATCTGCAACATGAAGCCGTCCGGCAAATACCTGGCGACCGACCTGCACACCGCCGGCGGCGTGCCGCAAGTGATGAAGCTCCTGCTGAACGCAGGCCTGCTGCACGGCGACTGCATGACCATCACCGGCAAGACCATCGCCGAGGAACTGGCGAACGTGCCGGACCAGCCGCGCGCTGACCAGGACGTGATCATGCCGCTCGACAAAGCGCTGTATGAAGAAGGTCACCTCGCGATCCTGAAGGGCAACCTCGCCACCGAAGGCTGCGTCGCAAAGATCACCGGCCTGAAGAACCCGGCGATCACCGGCCCGGCACGCGTGTTCGACGACGAGCCGACCGCAATGGACGCCATCCTGGCGGGCAAGATCAACGCCGGCGACGTGGTCGTGCTGCGTTATCTGGGCCCGAAGGGCGGCCCGGGCATGCCGGAAATGCTGTCGCCGACGTCGGCGCTGGTCGGCAAGGGCCTCGGTGAATCGGTTGGCCTGATCACCGACGGCCGTTTCTCCGGCGGTACCTGGGGCATGGTGGTCGGTCACGTCGCGCCGGAAGCTGCGGTCGGCGGCAATATCGCGCTGGTGCAGGAAGGTGATTCGGTCACGATCGATGCGCACAAGCTGCTGATTCAGGTGAACGTGTCCGACGAGGAGCTGGAGCGCCGCCGCAAGGCCTGGACGCCGCCGGCGCCGAAGTACACGCGCGGCGTGCTGGCCAAGTTTGCCAAACTGGCATCGACGGCCAGCCGTGGCGCTGTCACCGACTGACAATATCGTGTGATGGAATGTAACCACCGCAGGCAAATCGCTTGCGGTGGTGCTAATTTCCGTCCTGAGCAGGAAGCGGAATTCGAGTAAAATCCTGCCACTTTTACCTAATTGGAGAGAGTCATGAAACACATCCTGGTCGCCGTGGCAGCAGTCGCAGCTCTGGCATCGAACGCCGCATTTGCCAACGAGCAGCTGGCTAAAGAAAAGAACTGCCTGGCTTGCCACTCGGTCGACGCCAAGCTGGTCGGCCCGGGCTACAAGGAAGTCGCTGCCAAGTACAAGGGCGACAAGTCCGCAGAAGGCAAGCTGGCCACGAAGATCCAGAAGGGCGGCAGCGGCGTTTGGGGCGCGATCCCGATGCCGGCCAACCCGCAAGTGTCGGACGCCGAGGCGCACACGCTGGCGAAATGGATCCTGGGCCTGAAGTAATCCTTCGGCCGGATCAAAAAAAGCGCTTCAGTCGAAGCGCTTTTTTTTCGTCCCGCCGCCGCAGCGACGGGGCCTGCGCATGCGGCGCCGTCAGTGGACGACCGCGATCTGCGCGCGCTTGCCGCCCCTGAAGGTGTACAGCGTCAGCGTGCCGGTCTTCATGTCGCCGCGCGCATCGAACTCGATCAGGCCGGTCACGCCCTGATAGCGGCTCTTCGCCAGCTCCGGCAGGTATTTCGCCGGCTCGGCCGAATTCGCGCGCTGCATCGCATCGGCCATCACCATCACCGCGTCATACACATACGGCGCATACAGTTTCACGTCCACGCCGAATTTCTTGCGATAGTCCGCGCGGAAGTTCTCCATCGTTTTCTTCTGGCTCTCCTCGACGCCGCCCGCTTCCGCGCAGACCACCTGGTCGTCGCCGATGCCCGCGCCGGCCAGCGACGGCAGCTGTTCGGTGCAGATGCCGTCGCCGCCCATGAATTTCGCGTTGACGCCGAGCTGCTTCATCTGGCGCAGCATCGGCCCGCCGACCGCATCCATGCCGCCGAAGAAAACGAGGTCCGGCGCCTTGCCCTTGATCGCGGTAAGGATGGCATTGAAATCGGTGGCCTTGTCATTCGTGTACTGGCGGCCCACCACCTTGATGCCGGCCGCCTTCGCGGCCTTCGCGAATTCGTCCGCGACGCCCTGCCCGTAGGCGGTACGGTCGTCGATGATCGCGACATTCTTGATCTTCAGCGTGTTGGCCGCGTAGCGGCCGAGCGCGCCACCGAGCTGGCCGTCATTGGCCACCACCCGGAACGCGCCCTTGTAACCCTGCTGCGTGTACTTCGGGTTGGTCGACGACGGCGAGATCTGCGGTATGCCGTGATCGTTATAGATTTTTGATGCAGGAATCGTCGTGCCCGAATTCAGGTGGCCGATCACGCCGGCGACTTTCGCATCGGCGAGCTTCTGCGCGACGGCGGTCGCCTGCTGCGGGTTTGCGCCGTCATCCTCGGCCAGCAGCTGGAACTTCATTTTCTTGCCGCCGATCGTCACGCCTTTCGCGTTCAGCACATCAACCGCCATCCTTGCGCCGTTTTCGTTGTCCTTGCCGAGGTGGGCAATCGGACCGGACAGCGGGCCGACATGGCCGATCTTCACGACGGACTCCTGCGCGCCGGCCTGAGCGGCGATCAGGGCGAGCAGGGAAAGGCTGGTGGTGGAAAAGCGCATTGATGGTCTCCGCAGTGGGCTGAATAGTTGGTATGGGGCTGCCAGCGCAAAAGGTAATACAAGAATTGCGCCAGTGGCAATTGCAGACGCATAAAGGCCACGATCGGCCGGCGCTGCCGGCGGCGATCAGCGGCCGCTACCATCGATTCAGCTTTTCGCCGGCACCGAGATCAGCGGCCGGTCGCCGTGCGTGCGCACCATGCCGGTGAAAGCGAAGTCCACGTCCGGGCGGCGGCCGGAGACGATGTCGGCAATCGCCTTGCCCGAGCCGCAGCCCATCGTCCAGCCCAGCGTGCCGTGGCCGGTGTTCAGGAAGAAGTTTGAGAATTTCGTCTTGCCGATATAGGGGACGTTCGACGGCGTCAGCGGGCGCAAGCCGGTCCAGTACTGCGGATTGTCGTAGTCGCAGGCGCCCGGGAACAGCTCGCGCGTGCGGCGCGTGATCGCCTCGCAGCGCACCGGGTTCAGCTCGCGCGTGTAGCCGTTCAGCTCGGCCGTGCCGGCCACGCGCAGGCGGTCGCCGAGGCGCGAGATCACCAGCTTGTAGCCATCGTCGGTCAGCGATACATGCGGCGCAAGCTCGCTGTCCTTCACCTGGTAGGTCGCCGAATAGCCCTTGCCCGGATAGAGCATCAGGTCGATGCCGATGTCGCGGGCCAGCGGCTGCGAGAAGCTGCCCATGGCCAGCACATAGCTGTCGGCATGCAGCTGCCGGTGGCGGCCATGCTCGTCGATCACTTCAATGCCGGCAATGCGCGCAGCTGCGCCGCTGCCTTCGGTCAGCAGGCGCGTGACGGTGGTGTTGAACACGAACTGCACGCCGGCTTCGATGCAGCGCTGCGCGAGACCGGTGGTGAATTTGTAAATGTCGCCGGATTCATCGGTGGCGGTGTAGTCGCCGCCGGCGATCTTCTGGCGGATCGGCGCCAGCGCCGGCTCGATGCGCACGACTTCGTCGGCCGAGATGGTCTGGCGCGGGCAGCCGAGATCGCGCATCAGTTGCGCCGCAGGCAGCGACTGCCTGAATTCGGCCTCGTCGGTATAGAAATGCAGGATGCCGCGCGTCTCGCAATCGTAGGCGATGCCGGTCTCGGCGCGCACGGCCTGCAGCGTCTGCCGGCTGTATTCGGCGATCGCGATGATCTGGCGGATGTTGTGCGCGGTCCGCGCCGGCGTGCACTCGCGCAGGAAGGCCATGCCCCAGCGCCATTGCAGCCATTCGGGACGCAGCCGGAACAGCAGCGGCGCATCCTCGCGGCCGAGCCACTTCAGCAGCTTCAGCGGCGCCGACGGATTCGCCCACGGTTCCGCATGCGACACCGAGATCTGTCCGCCGTTCGCAAAGCTGGTTTCCTGCGCGGCGCCCGGCTGGCGGTCGATGACGGTGACCTCATGGCCTGCCTTTTGCAGGAACCATGCGGAAGCGGTGCCGACGATGCCTGCACCGAGGACGATGACTTTCATGTTGAACCCTGTGTGATGCGATCAGGCGGGGGGCGATGGAGTGCGATGAATGCTGTCAGGATTGCCGCGCGCTCAGTACGTCGGGGCGTTCAGTCGGGCGACCTCTTTGGCGACCGCCTCGCGTACGTCG
This sequence comes from uncultured Bifidobacterium sp., assembly GCA_964482415.1. Taxonomy (GTDB): domain Bacteria; phylum Pseudomonadota; class Gammaproteobacteria; order Burkholderiales; family Burkholderiaceae_D; genus Pernthalerella. The sequence continues at coordinate 9,583 of CAYZXP010000071.1, forward strand.
CTCTGCAGCCGCTGCTCGAGCAATCCGCCGACTTGGTACGCGACTTGTGCCGAAAGTTCCGCCGCCGCCGCCGTTGCCGCTGCCGGCAGCGCATTCGTCAGCGCGGTCAGCAGCTCGGCCTGCAGCTTCGCACCGAGCGCAGCGGACAGCTGCTCGCGCAGCGCGCTCTCGACGAGGATGGGCACTTGTATTGCCAGCCCGGCGGCGAGCCGCTCGGCCAGCGCTTCCTCGAGCGGCCCGAGCGACGCCGCCGGCGCGGCTTCGCGTACCGGCGCAGCCGTGGCGGGCTGCTCGATGATGTCGGTCAGCAGCGGAATGTCGAGGTCTTGTTCGTTCATGATTTGTCAGCCTCAAAATGAGTGAGCGGATAGCCGCGCTGCTGGTACTGCCGGTAGCGTGCGCGTCCCGCGAGCAGGTCGTCGTCATCAGTCGACACGATTTCGAACATCCGTTCGAAGCGCGCGAAATGCGCGGGCGTCTCGCGCGACAGGTTGACCAGTACCTGGTGATGCGGCAGCTCCTGTCCGGCGTCGTGCGCGAGGATCACCGGCGTCATCGCAGCGAGCTCGTCACCGGCCATCACATGCGGCACGAAGTCCTGTTCGGAGAAGGTCCACAGCGCCTCGTCGAGCGCCGCCAGCTGCGCGCGGTCGGCGGCAAACAGCACGACTTTCATGTCGGCCGCGCGCGCCTTGCGCACCAGCCGGCACGCATAGGCGATCTTGTCCGGCACTTTGCTGTGGAAGTCGACGCGGGTCATCCGTTGGCCTGCACCATGCCGTTGTGGCGCAGCAGCGCATCGATGCTCGGCTCGCGTCCGCGGAACGCGGTGAACGATTCCAGCGCGCTGCGCGAGCCGCCGACCGACAGGATCTCGCGGTGGAACGCGATGCCGGTCTCGGCCAGGCGGTTCGGGTCGCCCTGCGCTTCCTCGAATGCGCCGTATGCGTCGGCCGACAGCACCTCGGCCCACTTGTAGCTGTAGTAGCCGGCCGCATAGCCGCCGGCGAAGATGTGCGAGAACGAATTCTGGAAGCGGTTGAACGCCGGCGGGATGATGACGGCGACGCGATGGCGCACGTCGGCCAGCACGTCGGCGACGCTCTGGCTGCCGTTCGGGTCATGGTCAAAGTGCAGGTGCATGTCGAACAGCGAGAACTCGACCTGTCGCAGCATCTGCAGGCCGGACTGGAAGTTCTTTGCGGCGATCATCTTGTCGTACAGCGCGCGCGGCAGCGGCGCGCCGGTGTCGGCATGCGCGGTCATGTGCTGCAGCACGTCCCATTCCCAGCAGAAGTTCTCCATGAATTGCGACGGCAGCTCGACCGCATCCCATTCGACGCCGGAGATGCCGGACACGCCCAGTTCATCGACGGCGGTCAGCATGTGGTGCAGGCCGTGGCCGAATTCATGGAACAGCGTGATCACTTCGTCATGCGTGAAGTAGGCGGGCTTCTTCACGCCGTTGACGATGGCCGGTTCAGTGAAATTGCAGGTCAGGTAGGCGATCGGCGTCTGCACGTCGCCGCCGAGGTTCTTGCGGCCGCGCGCATCGTCCATCCATGCGCCGCCGCGCTTGCCGCTGCGCGCATACAGGTCGAGGTAGAACTGGCCGATCACCCGGCCCTGCTTCTTGATGCAGAAGAACTGCACGTCCGGATGCCAGACCGGGCTGCTGTCGGGCTTGATGTCGACGCCGAACATGTTCTGGATCAGGCGGAACAGGCCGCCGACGACCCTCGGCTCGGGGAAGTACATTTTCACTTCCTGCTCGGAGAACGCATAGCGCTGTTCGCGCAGCTTTTCCGATGCATACGTGACGTCCCAGGCCTCGAGCTTGTCCAGGCCCAGCTCTGCCTTCGCGAAAGCGCGCAGTTCGGCCAGATCGTTCTCGGCGAACGGACGCGCGCGCTGCGCGAGGTCGTCGAGGAAGCCGATCACTTGCTGCGGCGCGGTCGCCATCTTCGGCACCAGCGACACTTCGGCGAAGTTCGCATAGCCGAGCAGCTTCGCTTCTTCGTCGCGCAGCTTCAGTATCTCGACGATGTTCTGCGTGTTGTCCCAGTCCGGGTTCGCGCCCAGCTCAGACGCCTTGGTCGCATTCGCGCGGTAGATGGTCTCGCGCAGCGCGCGGTCATCCGCGTATTGCAGGATCGGGAAGTAAGAAGGGAAGTGCAGCGTGAAGCGCCAGCCCGCCTTGCCTTCGCGCTCGGCCGACGCGCGCGCGGCCTGCTTCACGTCGTCCGGCAGCCCGGCCAGCCGCGCCTCGTCGTCAATGATCAGTTCGTACGCATTGGTCGCGTCGAGCACGTTCTCGGAAAAGCGCGTCGACAGCGCCGCCTGCTGTTCCTGGATCTCGGCAAAGCGCGCCTTGCTGTCGTCCGGCAGCTCGGCGCCGCCGAGTCGGAAGTCGCGCACCGCGTTGTCGATGATCTTCTTGCGCGCCGCCGGCAGCGTCGCGTATTCGGGACTGGCCTGCAGCGCCTTGTATTTTTCAAACAGCTTCAGGTTCTGGCCGAGCTCGGTCCAGAACTCGGTGACCTTCGGCAGGTTCTCGTTGTACGCGGCGCGCAGCTCGGGCGTATCGACCACCGCGTTCAGGTGGCCGACCACGCCCCACGCGCGGCCGAGCTTTTCGGTGACGGCTTCCAGCGGCACGACGAACTGGTCCCAGCCGGCCGGCGCATCGGCCGCTTCCAGCTGGCTGACGACGCGGCGCGCGTCGTCCAGCAGTTGCGCAATCGCCGGCGTTACCTGGTCCGGCTGGAACAGGTCGAAACGGGGCAGGTCGGTAAAGTCGAGCAGGGCGTTGGTCGTCATGGGTTCAGTATGTTCAGTATCCGGTGTGATTCAGCTTGCTGCAGCGACGCGCTCGGCAGCCTCGATCGTGTTCACGAGCAGCATGGTGATCGTCATCGGGCCGACGCCGCCGGGCACCGGCGTGATCCAGCCGGCCACTTCGGCGGTCGGCGCGAAGTCGACGTCGCCGCACAGCTTGCCGGCGTCGTCGCGGTTCATGCCGACGTCGATCACCACCGCTCCCGGCTTGACCATGTCGGCCGTGACGATGTTCCGCTTGCCGGTGGCGACGACGAGGATGTCGGCGTCACGCGTATGGTGGCCGAGGTCGCGCGTCTTCGAATTGCAGATGGTGACGGTCGCGCCCGCTTGCAAGAGCATCATCGCCTGCGGCTTGCCGACGATGTTCGATGCGCCGACCACCACCGCATGCGCGCCGCGCACCGGATAGTCGATCGACTCCAGCATCTTCATCACGCCGTACGGCGTGCACGGGCGGAACAGCGGCTGGCCCGTCATCAGCAGGCCGGCGTTGCTGATATGGAAACCGTCGACATCCTTTTCCGGCGCGATCGCTTCGATCACCTTGTGCGCATCAATGTGCGCGGGCAGCGGCAGCTGCACCAGGATGCCGTTGATCTTCGGGTCGCGGTTCAGCGCATCGACCCGCGCCAGCAGTTCGGCCTCCGACAGGCTGGCGTCATATTTTTCCAGCACCGAATGGATGCCGTTGTCCTCGCAGGCCTTGACCTTGTTGCGCACATAGACTTGCGACGCAGGATTGTCGCCGACCAGCACCACGGCGAGGCCGGGCTGATGACCGCGGGCGGTCAGGGCGGCCGCGCGCCGCGCGACTTCGGTGCGCAACTCGCGCGACAGCTGGTTTCCATCGATGATTTTTGCGGACATGGGATCTTGCGGTGTGGGTGAGTGTGAGCAAACAGCCATTATAAGAGCGGGGCCCCGTTGGTGCGGGTCAAGGCGCGCTGCGGCCAACCCTGCGCGCCCCCGGGGCCGCTGTTTGATGCGCAGCAAAGCCTTGTCGTTCCCCGATCAGGCGCAATCCGCGCGCACTATAGAGTGTCCGGCTGAGTGTCGGTTGGTACGGCTGTTTGTACGGCTTTTCCTTAGTGGTATTCCACATAATGAAATCATTTACCGTATTTTGAAAAACCCTGCAAGTCCTGCTACACTCCGCGCCATTGAAATTCCGCCAGATTTCGCTGTAAGGTGAATCTGCCGGCACTCCCTGAAACCGGCCTCGACAAGAACCCAGGAGACTCTCATGGCAGCGCAAATCGACACCATCCTGGCGCAAGCCGCCAACGATCCCGATGTAATGGAAACCCGTGAGTGGCTCGACGCCCTCGAGTCCGTCATCGAGCACGAAGGCGCGGAGCGCGCACACTACCTGCTTGAGCGCATGGTGGACCTCGCGCGCCGTCGCGGCGCGCACATCCCGTTCTCCAGCAACACTGCGTACGTGAACACGATTCCGGCGCACCTTGGCGAGCACTGCCCGGGCAACCTGGAATACGAAGAGCGGCTGCGCTCGTACATGCGCTGGAACGCAATGGCGATGGTGGTCCGTGCGAACCGCGCCGACGGCGATCTCGGCGGCCACATCTCCAGCTTTGCGTCGCTGGCCAACATGCTCGGCATCGGCTTCAACCACTTCTGGCATGCACCGGACGAGAACCACGGCGGCGACCTGCTGTACATCCAGGGCCATTCGTCGCCCGGCATCTATGCGCGCGCCTATCTCGAAGGCCGCATCACCGACGACCAGATGCTGAACTTCCGCCGCGAAGTTGACGGCAAGGGCCTGTCGTCGTACCCGCACCCGAAGCTGATGCCGGACTTCTGGCAGTTCCCGACCGTGTCGATGGGCCTCGGCCCGCTGATGGCGATTTACCAGGCACGCTTCCTGAAGTACCTGCATGCACGCCAGATCGCCGACACCGCGAACCGCAAGGTGTGGGCATTCTGCGGCGACG
>CAYZXP010000072.1:0-3880 GCA_964482415.1 uncultured Bifidobacterium sp.
ATCAGAACGCGTACTTCAACCCCGCCTGGAAGGTCCTCGGCATGCCCACCTGAATGCCGCGCGTGCGGTCGACGATGTACGTCTCGTCGGTCAGGTTCTTGGCCGCGACAAAGAATGTCGCCTTGCCGATCGTGTAGTTGGCCACCGCATTCCAGATGCCATAGCTGGCGATCAGGCCTTCCTGGCCGTTGCTGTTCGGCGCCGGCGTAACGGTATTGTCGAAATCGCTGTACTGGCGGCCGACGTACACATACTCGGCCCGCGCATTCCAGTTCGTCGGCGCGCGATAGCCCAGCGTCAGGTTCAGCAGGGTCTCGGGCGCATAAGGCAGGCGGTTGCCCACCGCGCCGGTGCCCGCGCCGCTGCTGAACGCCGACTTCTGCTCGGCCGTCGGCAGCCAGGTCCATGACACGCGTGCGTACAGGTTGCCCTCAAGCGCCTTGGTCAGTTTGTCGAACTGGCCGGCCATCTCCACGCCCTGGAACAGCGCCTTGCCCTCCTGATAGGACGTGTTGCCGCCGGCGATGCTGCCGACCTGCACGAGATTGCTGAAGTCATTGCGGAAGACTGCGACATCGAACGCGACGTCCTTCATCGGCGAACTGCGCACGCCGACTTCGGCGTTCACGCTGCGCTCGGCGCTGAGGTCGATCGACTGTCCGCTCGAATTGATCGCGTCCTCGACACGCGGCGGGCTGAAGCCTTTGTGCACGCCGCCATACAGCTGCGTTTGTGCGCTCAGCTGGTAGGTTGCGCCGACGCCCGGGATGAACTCGGTGAACGACGAACCACCGCGCGTATCGCTGAGGAAGTTGATCCGCTCGTGCTGGATGTGCTCGACGCGCACAATCGGCGTGACGGCGAAGCGTTCGTTCACGAGGAAGCGGTTGGCCACGAAGGCCGAGGTCGCGTTGGTGCGGCGCTGCTGGTTTTCGCCCAGCGTCATGCCGGTGCCGGACAGGTAGTTGGTATAGGTCGTGTAATTCTGCTGCACGCGATCCTGCACCTCATGCTGGTACTTCACGCCCGCCTCGAATTCACCGGCGATGCCAAAGGTCTGGTGGCGCAGCTGCACGCGCGAGTCGATGCCAGTGGTCGTGTACTGGCGCAGGCGGCCCTGCATGCGGCAGCCGTTCAGGTCGGCATCGTTCAGCGTACCGCCCGCGTCACGCGTGCCCGACTGGCAGTTCAGCCCGCTGCTGCCGGTGTCGGATGCCTGCCGCCACCAGTCGCGATTGAAGAAGGCGCCATAGACGCTGGTCAGCACTTTGGCGTCCGCATTCAGCCGCCACTCGTGCGTCGCGGACAGGCCGGTACGGCTGGCATCGAAAAAGTCGTTCTTGAACGGGTTGTAGCGCGGACCGAGGTTGTTGTACTCGGCCTGCGTCAGGCCGGAATAGGTCAGCTGCGAATCCTCGCGGAAGTGGGTGGCGCGCAGCACGAGGCGATGGTCGTCATTCAGCTGGCCGGCCCATTTGAAGTTCACGTCGTCGAGGCGGCTGCGCATGTTGTCGCGCGCACCGTCAGACTCCTTGTGATAGATGTCGGCAATCGCGCCATTGCCAGTCACCATCAGGTGGCCGTTCAGGTACCCGCGCGTGCCGGCAGCAAAACCGACCGTACCGCCGAACTCCTTTTGCGGCTCCGGCGTGATGTAGTTGATCACGCCGCCGGCAGTCTGCGGGCCGAAACGGATCACCTGGCTGCCCTTGCTGATCTCGATCGCGTCATAGCGGTCGATCGGCGGGTGGTAGTAGCTGGCGTTGTCACCATACGGCGCGAACGACAGCGGCAGGCCATCTTCGAGCAGCAGGGTCTTGGTCGATCGCGTCGGGTTCAGCCCACGGATGCCGATGTTGGGCCGCAGGCCTACCCCCTCCTCCTCGCGCACATGCACGCCCGGCACCTTGCGCAACGCCTCGTTCACGTTGAACACGCGGCTCTCCTCGAGCGTGCGGCTGTCAATGACGGCGGCAGAGCCGGCTGCCTCGCTGATGGCAGCGGCGGTGCCAATGACGTCCACGCGCGGCAGCACCCGCTCTTCGGTGGTTTCGGCCTGTTGCGCATGCAGCACCGGCGCTGCCGTGCCCAGCAGGATGGCGACCGCCATCGGGATCGGCCGCAAAACATCGTGCCCCGCGAGAAGTCGGGTATTCCTCATCATGTCCCTTCCTGATTTTGTTAATGTGAATGCGAACAATTATCATTAATAATAATTGTCAGGGAACAGTCAGGAAAGAGGGTTTATAAAATTCTATTACTTACTTCGTGTCTATTTAGGTAAGCTATTCAACCGTTCAAAAGCTGTGGGTATAGGCGACCCGCCACGCGTCTTTCTCCTGCGCAGTCATGCCGTAGCTCTTCGAATAGCGCAGCCCGATCGAATCCGCCCCGCCGACGCGCCACGACATCGCAGTATGAAAACGCGTCGAATACAACTTGCGGGCCGGGTCGAAGGCATTCACCGAATGGCTGCCGACGTCGAGTGACGACCGCGCGGTCAACCGGACATTCATGCCGGCATCGACGAAGTAGTACGAATAATGGTCGGCCGCGCTGAACTTCTCGCCGACGCCCGCCGCCGCATAAGGAAACCAGGCGGCGGTGGCAAAGAAGGGTTTTTTCACTTGCGCCTCGACGCTTTCCGCAGCCTCGCCATGCCCGAGGGCATGCTGGCTGAAGCCGGCCTTGACCGAGTACTCGGCCTGGTCTGCCGCCTTGTAGCCGAGGCTCGCTGCGGCGGACATGCCCGATTGGCCGGTGGCACGCTTTTCTTCAGCGGAGTATTCAATGCCGATAAAAGGGGCGGCGTGAGATGAAGCGACGGCAGCGGCGAGCAATGCTGCCGGCAAAACGGTATGGCGCATGGGTGCGAATAAAAAAATCAGCTCGGGAATGGGGGACAGGCATAGGCTGGCAACCCGCAGCGGAGAGACGGGTGCGCTTGCCTCGAACGATGCAGCGGCCGGGCGGCGATGCCCGCCCGAACCTTACTCAGGCTGCTTCGCGGGCCGCTTCATCCTCACGAAGTTGACCAGCTCGCGCCTGATGGCGCTCTGGCTCGGGCTGTCGACGTAAAGGCACTGCTTCTGGTGCCGCTTGCAATGATCCTTCACGCGCCAGTACGCATCATGGCTGATGCAGCCAGTCTGGCAAATGACGAGGTCCGCGGCCGACAGGCCGGCCTCCAGTACCTGCGTGCTCTGCTCGAGGCCGCCATCATGATAGAGAAAAGAAGCGCCGGTCTGCTCGACCGCGGCGCGGTAGCTGGTCAGGCTGCCTTGCCTGCCGCCGACGCACAGGATGGTACGCGCAGGCAGGCCAACGCCAGCCGATGGCACGGCGTCGTCGCCGCTCGCGTCCGCTGCATCGGCCACGCATGCTCCGTGTGCCTGCAAATGTTCGCGCCGTGCCGTCGCCAGTGCGTCCTCCAGTCCGGCATTGGCCGCGCGCTGCTCGGCCAGCCGCGATTGCAGGCGCGCGATCTCCAGCTCCAGCGCGCCGATGCGACCGGACGCGTCGCGCAGCGACTGCAGCGACTGCAATTCGGCCTCGGCCCGGTCGGCCCTCGCCTCTTGCCGCGCTGATTCACCGCGCGTTCTCAGCAATTGCTCGCCGAGTTCGGCAAGCTGCATCGACTTCTCTTCGGCAAACTGCGTCATCCGTTGCTGCACCCGGCCGAACTCACGCACCAGCGTCGCATGTTCACGGGCAAGCGAATCAAATGCATGGCGGTCGATGCGTTCGGCCGCGCCTGCCTGGTGCTGGATCATGTGCACGTCGCGATAGACTGCCTCCTCCAGTTCGGCGTCGAGCTGCGGATGCGTGACGATGGCCCAGAGCGCCCCTGCAATATCTCCGCCCTGCTTCGCGGCCTGCC
>CAYZXP010000072.1:3980-10828 GCA_964482415.1 uncultured Bifidobacterium sp.
GTGACGATGGCCCAGAGCGCCCCTGCAATATCTCCGCCCTGCTTCGCGGCCTGCCACTGCGCAAACAGCGCCGAGCGCTCGCGCGCCTGCCTGAAGCGCGCAACCGTCAGCCGGTGCCGGCGCTCAAGGGCATCCTGCAACTGCTCGGTGAGCGCGGTGCGACGGCTGGCGGCGCTCACGCAAGCCGAATGGCAGTCATAGTCACCAGACGCGCCATTGTCCGGATGGACACGGTTCAGCAGGCGGCGTATCGCGTCGGCCGACAGGCAAACGCCAATCACCGGGCAATGCAGGCGCTCCGGCAATTCCCACAGCCGGCGTCGCCGCGACCCGGTCACCCGAGCGGCATCGGCCATGCTCACCATCAGCGATGTAGCGGCTCGCAGCGTTGGCGGCGCGGTCAAATCGTGGCGATCACACATGGCAGGATGAACATTAATGAACAGGCAGCCAATTTAAATGAGAATTATTCTCATGTAAAGCGCTGCGTGTGCGTCAAAACCGCCAGGGCAACGACAGGCCGATGCGAAAGTCCGGCGAAGCGCCGGTCAGGCCGATGCCGGTCTCGACACCGAGCAGGGCCTGCGGCGTCAGCGCGATCGAGAAGCCGGTGCTGAATTCTGCCGTGACCGTGCCGCTTCCGGGCGCGCGAACGCGATCGACGCGCAAGTCGCCCGCCCATCCGAGGTCCAGCCCCAGCCGCAGCGAGATCTCGGGACTGAGCGCGACAATGGCGCCGGCGCGCAGGCCGGTCACATCGCCCGGCTCGACCAGCCGGCCGGCAATGCGGCGCGACTGCCGGTCCGCATACGACAGCGCGCCGAAGAACACGACCGGATCGCTGCGCTGCACGACCAGCAGGCTGCCCTGCAGCGAGCGAAAGCTGCTCGATGCCGGCAGCACCGTGGCACGCGCAAACTCGGCCGCACCGGGTTCGCTCCAGCGCAGCGACGCGACCGCACCGGCGCCGGCCGAGCCAGGCCACAGCTGCCAGCTCAGGCCGAGCTCGCTCGCCCCCGCGCCGGACATCGTGTCGACCGACGACGCTCCGCCCGCAGTCACTCGCTCGCGCACGCTCGCATAGGGCAGCAGCAAGTCCAGCTGCATCTGCGCAGGCAGGCCGAGACGAAGTCCGACGGCCAGCTGCTGCACATCCGCGCGCCTGTCCACCCGCGCAAGCTGCGGCTGGCCACCGGCCTGCAACAGCTCAAGCCCCGACTGCGAACGATGCAAGTAGCTCCAGCGCGGCTCGACCTCGGCCGCCGAGGCCGGCAGCAACAGCCCGCCCTCTCGCACCAGCGCACGCTCGAGCGCGCGCGCCATCTCGTCCTGCGGCGTTGCGGGTTCCGCCGCGGCAGCCGGCTGTCCGGCCCCGGCCGGCGGCTCGGCGGCAAGGCGCTGCGGCGATGCCGCCGCCGACGCGCCGCCTTCGATCGCGGCGAGCCGGCGCTCCAGCGCATCAATCCGCGCGAGCAGCGCGGCGATCTTTGCACCGACCTGCGCGTCCGTGGCGGACGCCGCCGCCGGACAGAGCGCAAGACAAGCGGCAAACAGCAGCCGGCAATCCCGGCGCATGAGCGATGGAAGCTTCAACGGCAAATCTCCGGAAAGGCGCAACCTGCGCCCCGCAGGTCATCGCACAGCTTGCCTGATGACGCTTTCCGGGACCCTGAGAAAATCCACAGCTTCGATGCCAAGCCTTACGGGCGGCGCAAGCCCGTCGCGACGTTCCACCACGAAGGCGATGCCGGCCAGCCACGCGCTGCGGAATTCGGATTCGCGCAAGCTGCGATTGCCGAAGGCCGGATCGGCCAGCAGCACACGGTCCGCGACTGCGCCGCGAACAATCACGAAATGCCGGTAGCCACCCAGCTCGACCGGAACGATCGCAGGCACGCTGGCCAGCAACTGGTCGAACTGCAACTGCATGAAGCCGCGCCCGCGATAGCCCTGCCTTTGCGCAAAGCGTTTCATGTCGAGCAGCGAGAAGCCACCTTTGATGCGCACGGTCAGCGGGTCGCTGCGGCGAAGCATGGATTCGGCAACCGCCTTTTCCGTGAACGCCTCGCCATGCTGGTAGTTCATCAGCGTGGCCAGCGCAGCGGCGCCGCAACTCAGGTCCCAGCGCTGGGTTACCACATGGTTCTGCCTGCGCTCCAGCAGTGACTGTACCGGCGCCCATACCGGCTCCGGCTGCGCCGGGACCGCACAGCCGCTGCATGCAAATGCGACAGCCAGCAACGCTGGCAAGCACCAAGAAAAAGCCCCGGCACGGATGGCCGGGGCTTCGCTGGCGGCGCAGGTGAATGCGGTCACGGACGCTGGTTCAGTCGGCCCGGCGCAGTCGCGTCGGTCAGGATCCCGGTCTGGCGACTGAGGATGCCGACCGCACCAACGGCAACGGCGGCGTTGACAGGAACGGCCACCTGCACGTCGTTATTGTTGAGTACGTTGTTGACGTCAATAGCGACAAGATTGCCGAAGTTGGCGATACCGGCAGCCACGCGATCCATCTGTGCATCCGACATCTCCTGAGGTGCCGCCACCTTTGTGACCATTGGTGCGGCCATGGTCGAAGCACCGGTAACGGAGAGCACCGTCGCGAGCGAAACAGAGAGCAAGGTCTTCATGATCTATCCTTTCCTGAATAAAGAAGCGATACGAATCTGATCTCTGACCAGAGCCCGAAGTTCACTCGGCCGGATACTGAAAAATTTTGTCTTCGCATACGCGTCGGGTGTCACATGAATGACAGCCTTGCGCAATGTGGCCAGCGCGAATTAGATGTCGCAAAAGATATTTGATACAGTCAATGCCTTGTCCCTTCTTCTTCGGAACCCCCTATGCAAGGCAGTCCAGCGCGCAACGTCGTCGGCGTCATCGGCGGCAGCGGCATCTATGACATCGACGGCCTGGAAGATCGCCAGTGGGTGCGGGTCGAATCCCCGTTCGGCGATCCTTCGGACGAGATCCTGACCGGCACGCTGGCCGGCCAGCCGATGGCCTTCCTGCCGCGACACGGCCGCGGCCACCGGATACCGCCGTCCGAAGTGAACTACCGTGCCAACATTGATGCGCTCAAGCGGCTCGGCGTGACCGACCTGCTGTCGCTGTCGGCGGTCGGCTCGCTGAAAGAGCATCTGGCGCCGGGCACCTTCGTGATCGTCGACCAGTTCATCGACCGCACCTTCGCGCGCGAGAAATCCTTCTTCGGCAAGGGCTTCGTCGCACATGTGTCGATGGCCCACCCGGTCTGCTCGCGGCTGGGCGACTGGCTGCAGCAGGCCGCCGCTGCCGCCGGCATCGACGCCGTGCGCGGCGGCACCTACCTCGCCATGGAAGGCCCGCAGTTCTCCAGCCAGGCCGAGTCACACCTGTACCGGCAATGGGGCTGCGACGTGATCGGCATGACCAACATGCCCGAGGCGAAGCTCGCGCGCGAGGCCGAGATCTGCTACGCCAGCGTGGCGATGGTCACCGACTTCGATTGCTGGCATCCCGACCATGCGCATGTGACGGTCGACCAGATCGTCGCGGTGCTGGTCGCGAATGCGAACAAGGGACGCGAACTGGTACGGCATGCCGTGCCCCACCTGAAGGCCGATGCGCACGCGGCCGGCTGCGCATGCCGAAGCGCGCTGCAGCACGCGCTGATCACCGCGCCCGACGCGCGCGATCCGGCGATGCTGGAAAAACTGTCCGCCGTTGCGGGAAGGATGCTGACACCATGAGCGTACTGATTCGTGAACAGATCGTCGCCGCCTGCAAGAAGCTGGAGTCCGCCGGACTCAACCGCGGCACCTCCGGCAACGTCAGCTGCCGCGAGAAAGACCATTTTCTCGTCACGCCCAGCGGCGTGGCGGTGGACGAGATCACGCCCAGCCGCATCGTCGCCGTCGGCTATGACGGCAAGGTGATCGGCATCGGCAAGCCGTCCAGCGAATGGCACTTCCATTGCGACATCCTGAAGGCGCGCGACGACATCGGCGCAGTGGTGCACACGCATGCGCCGTATGCGACCGCGATCGCCTGCCTGCGCGAGGACATCCCGGCCTTCCATTACATGATCGCAGTCGCCGGCGGCGACTCGATCCGCTGCGCACCTTACGCGCTGTTCGGCACCGACACGCTGTCGCGTCTTGCGGTCGAGGCGCTCGACGGCCGCAAGGCCTGCCTGCTCGCAAACCACGGCATGATCACGCTCGGCCGCGACCTCGACGAGGCCATGGCCATCGCCGTCGAGGTCGAGTCGCTGTGCCAGCAATACCTGCTGGCGCGGCAGGCAGGCAGGCCCACGTTGCTGTCGTCGGAAGAGATGCAGCAGGTGATCGAAAAATTCCAGAACTACGGCAGGAATGCCCAGAACCCGGCAAAGCCATGAACATCCAGTCACTGATACGAACCATTCCCGACTATCCGAAAGCAGGCATACAGTTCCGCGACATCACCACGCTGATCAAGGACGCACAGGGCTTCAGGGCAACCATCGACATGCTGGTCGAACGCTATCGCGGCACGGACATCAGCAAGGTGGTCGGCACCGAGGCGCGCGGCTTCATCTTCGGCGCGCCGCTCGCCTATGCGCTCGGCGTCGGCTTCGTGCCGGTGCGGAAGAAGGGCAAGCTGCCCGGCAAGACCACCGGCCACGAGTACGCGCTCGAATACGGCCATGACCGCATCGAGATGCACGACGACGCGATCAACGCCGGCGACAAGGTGCTGGTGGTCGACGACCTGCTCGCCACCGGCGGCACCGCGCAGGCGACCGTGATGCTGGTACGCGGCCTCGGCGGTGAGGTGACCGACTGCGCGTTCGTGGTCGACCTGCCCGAGCTCGGCGGCCGCGAAAAGCTGGAGAAGATGGGACTGACCGTCTTTACGCTGTGCGAATTCGCGGGTCACTGACATGACGCCTGCTGTTCCTGCTGACGCGGTCGTCACGCTGCGCTGGGTCGATGCGCCCGGCCACGGCCGGCTCGAGATGATCGACCAGACCCGGCTGCCGGCCGTGTTCGAATACCTCCCCTATGATTCTGCCGCCGGCGTTGCCGACGGCATCCGCACGATGGTGGTCCGCGGCGCGCCGGCCATCGGCGTCGCGGCCGCCTATGGCGTGGCGCTGGAGGCGCTGCGGCTGCAGGCGCAGGCGCGCCCCGCTGTCGATGCGGCGCTGGATGCGGCCGTGCAGGTGCTGGCGAACAGCCGGCCGACTGCGGTCAACCTGAACTGGGCGCTGCAGCGCATGCAGCGGCTGCGCGCTTCGCACGCGGCTGCGCATCCCGGCGCCGACGGCATCGCGCTCGCGCAGGCGCTGCTGGCCGAAGCGAAGGCCATCCATGATGAAGACCTGCGCATCAACCGGCAGATGGGCGAGCACGGCGCGGCGCTGCTGCCCGACGGCGCGCGCGTGCTCACGCACTGCAATGCCGGTGCGCTGGCGACGGCCGGCCACGGCACCGCGCTCGGCGTGATCCGCTCGGCGGTCGGGTCGGGCAAGCGGATCAGCGTGATCGCGGACGAGACCCGCCCATTCCTGCAGGGCGCGCGGCTGACCGCCTGGGAAATGGTGCAGGAAAAGATACCGCTGACCCTCATCACCGACAACATGGCCGGCTACCTGATGGCGCAGGGCGAAATCGACGCAGTAATCGTCGGCACCGACCGCGTCGCCGCCAATGGCGATGTTGCGAACAAGATCGGCACCTACATGGTGGCGGTGCTCGCGGCGCGGCACCGCATCCCGTTCTATGTCGCCTGCCCCCTGTCGACGATCGACTTGTCGGTGTCCACCGGGCGCGAGATACCGATCGAGGAAAGAGCCGCGGCCGAGGTCACCGGTTTTCGTGATGCGCAGTGGGCCGCGCAAGGCGTCAATGTGCGCAATCCGTCATTCGATGTGACGCCGGCCGAACTGGTGACGGCGCTCATCACCGAGCGCGGCGTCGTGCATGCGCCGGACGAGCGCAAGCTGCGCGCGCTGTTCAGCTGAAGGACGAAAGGATTCAGGCGATCTGCAGGTCGCTCGGGAAGAAGTTCTTGTCGATGAGGTCCGGGATCTCGTCGGCCGGCACCGGCGGCGCCAGCAGGTAGCCCTGGATCTGGTCGCAGCCCATGCGCTGCAGCGCGGCCAGCTGTTCGGCCCGCTCGACCCCCTCGGCCACCACGGTGATGTGCAGGCTGCGACCGATCGACACCATGGTGTCGCACAGCGCATGCGCCTGCTCGTCGTCGCCGACACGCTGCACGAAGGACCTGTCGATCTTCAGCACGTCGATGTCGAGGCTCTGCAGCTTCGACAGCGACGAGTAGCCGGTGCCGAAGTCGTCGATCTCCAGCTCCACGCCCATGTTGCGCAGGTTGCGCAGTTCTTCCTGCGCGACACCGCCCTCGTCGAGCATGCTGGACTCGGTCAGTTCGATGGCTACCATCGACGCCGGCAGGCCGTACTCGGCAAGGTAGGTCGCCAGCGCCTGCCGCAGGCCGTCGGTGCGCAACTGCAGCGCCGAGACATTGATCGACACCGGCTTGACCTGCACGCCGGCATTGCGCCAGGTGGCGATCTGCGAGCAGACCTTCTTCACCACCAGGTCGCCAATCGGGACGATCAGTCCGGTCTGCTCGGCCACGCCGATGAATTCGAGCGGCGGCACCAGCCCGCGCACGGGATGCTGCCAGCGGATCAGCGCCTCCATGCCGCACAGGCGGCCGCTGCGCGCGTCGGCGCGCGGCTGGTAATAGATGACGAATTCGTCGTTGCGGATCGCCTGTTCAAGCGCATGCTCGATCGAGATGCGCTCGCGGATGCGCTCGGCGAAGGATTCGTCGTAATACTGGAACTGCGCGCGGCC
>CAYZXP010000072.1:10928-14274 GCA_964482415.1 uncultured Bifidobacterium sp.
TCGTCGCTGTCGCCTTCGATCGGGCGGATCATGTAGAACGCCTCGCGCGCACCGTCGACCGCCAGCCGGAACGTTGCCTGCACCTGAGACTGATGTCGCCGCTGTACCGACTGACGAATCTGCGAGATCGCGCCAAAGACCGCAACGCCTGCAAGCATCAGGCTCACCAGCGCGGCGATGGCGACATAGGTGAGCTGTGTCGACCGATAAGGCGCCAGCGCGCTGTCGACGTTCGACGCGGCGATCGCCACCAGCGGGTAATCTTCGAGCCGCTGCCAGCTGACCGCATGCGGCTGACTGGCGCCGCTGGCCGACTCCACCAGCCGCGTGCCGTGCTTTTGGTCCAGCGACGGACTGGCCAGGAAAATGCCGGCCCGCCCCTCGCTGCCACGGACCGCCAGCGCCGCGCCGTCAGTGAACTGCACGGACAGGGAATCGCCCGGAATCAGCTGCGTCATCTCATGGAAAGACATCAGGCTGTCGAGCTCGACGGCGATCAGCACCGCGCCATCGAAACTGCCGTCAGCCTTGTTCAGGCTGCGTGAGAAGCGAACGATCTGCTTGCCCGCAAAACCGCCGCGCCCTTCAGTCGGGTGCGCAATCATCAGCATCGAATGCTTGCTCTGCCGGGCCTGGATGAAAAAGTCCAGGTCGCCCATGAAGGTGCCGCGCGCGAGGTTGCGGGTGCTGGTGACCGCAAAGCCGTCCGCATCGAGCGCAACCGGATACAGCCCCCCCTGATAGACGCCCTTGCGGTATTGCTCTTCGAGATCCAGCGGCGCCGCATTACGCTCCCACTGGTACTTGATCGACATCGACAGCTGGTCGATCTGGCTGACCGTGCGCAGCAGCTGTTCGGCGGAAGACTTGGCGCGGAATTCGGTGTCAGCCTGCAGCTTGTCGAGCAGGTGCTGGCGATCCAGCGTGATCTTGATGGCCGCCGCGCCCCAGACGAGCGCAATCAGCAGCACGCAAGCCAGCGCCCAAACCCATCCGATCCGGCGGTTTGCGGCGCGTATCGCTTGCTCCGACTGTTGCAGCCAAGTTTGCATTTGTGGCGGTGGCCACCGCCACACAGCGTCGCATTATGCGAATTTGCCGGACGGAAACACCCAAGTTGCAGATATTTCCATTATGCAATAATCTGCCGAAATAGCAAAGTTTGCTATATGAAAAATAATTAACTTCTGGAAATACCAAAAGTCACACGGAACGCTCAGAATCCCGCGCCGGGACGGGCACGCGCGCGCTGCTGGCGGCTTGCTTCCTGCGTTTCGCGATAGACCGGCAGGTAGACCAGCGCCAGCGTCCCGCGCTGGTCGATCTTGCTGTACTCCAGTTCCACATAGACCGGCTCGGCCTGCCCGCCCCAGACCGTCGTCTCGGTGAAGCGTTCGCCGGCACGGCCTTCGCCCCATTGCGACCGGGCTTCGGCAAGCACGCGTTCATAGGCCGGCTGCCCGCTGAATTCCATCTGCACGAAATACAGTCGGTCGCCGGCGAAGCACCAACGCTTGTTGGCAACCGGCGCGCCGCCAAACACGGCGCTGCCGTCGCCGCTGCGGTAGCACTGGTAATACGGCGACTCGGCCACTTTCTGCGCATTCGGCAGGCGAGCGACCGGCTCTTGCCAGCGCAGCCCGTCGGAGCCGTCGGGCAAGCCGGCGGCCAGCGCCGTCAGGGGCATGAGGGGCAGCAAAAGCAAACGCAAAAAACGTGTGATCTTCAACAACGGTATTCCCTGTAAAGATGACGCCCGCGGCACGCCGGCGTGAAAACGGCGCGGCAAGCCGCGCCGTTCCTTGCTGCCGGATCAGCTTACTTCCACAGCGCGCACTTCGACTCGGCCTTGGTCATGTAGGCGTGATCGCCCGGAATCACCTGCACGACCTTGTAGTAGTCCCACGGGTATTTCGACTCGGCCGGCGACTTCACCTGCATCAGCGTCATGTCATGCACCATGCGTCCGTCCGGACGGATCACGCCGTTCTTCGCGAACAGGTCATTGATCTTGGTCGACTTCAGCTTGGCCATCACCTTGTCGCCGTCGTCAGTGCCGATCGCCTTGACCGCATTCAGGTACTGCGTCGTTGCCGAATAGTCGGCTGCGTGCAGCATCGACGGCGCCTTCTTGTTGCGGGCCATGAATTTCTTCGCCCACGCGCGCGATTCTTCATTCGTGTCCCAGTACCAGCCGTCGGTCAGGTACATGCCCTGCGTGACATTCAGGCCGACCGCATGCACGTCATTGACGAACATCAGCAGGCCGGCCAGCTTCATCTTCTTGTTCACGCCGAATTCGTTGGCCGCCTTGATCGAGTTGACGGTGTCGCCGCCGGCATTGGCCAGTCCCAGCACCTGCGCTTTCGAGTTCTGCGCCTGCAGCAGGAAGGACGAGAAGTCGGACGCGGCCAGCGGATGGCGCACCGTGCCGAGCACGCGGCCGCCCTGCGCCTTGACGATCTGCGAGGCGTCATTCTCCAGCGAGATGCCGAACACATAGTCGGCGGTCAGGAAGTACCAGTCCTTGTTGCCCTGCTTGGTCAGCGCCGCGGCCGTGCCGCGCGCCATCGCCGCGGTGTCGTACGCATAGTGAACCGTGTACGGCGTGCATTCCTCGTTGGTCAGGCGCGAGGTGCCCGCGCCGATCGCGATGAACGGCTTCTTCTTCTCGGCCGCGACCTTCGCCATCGCGAGGTTGGTGGCCGAGTTGGTGCCGCCGATCAGCATGTCCACGCCCTGCTGGTCGAACCACTCGCGCGCCTTGCTGGCGGCGATGTCGGCCTTGTTCTGGTGGTCGGCGGTCACGAACTCGATCTTCTTGCCGTTGACGTTGCCGCCGAAGTCCGCGATCGCCATCTTGATCGCATCCGCGCCGGCCGGGCCGTCGACGTCCGCGTACACGCCGGACATGTCGGTGATGAAGCCGATCTTGACGGTGTCGTTCGACACCTGGGCCTGTGCGCCGGGGGCAGCGACAAAAGCCATCGCGACGGCGAAGGAAAGGTTACGCATCTTCAAGTCAGTCTCCCTTGTTATTGATGGATGAAGATTAATGATCCATTGAATCTTAGCATGGCGAAATTCCTGCCGAATCTTGCACGCCGGCCCGGATCCGCGATCTTCCCTTCGGCGGCCCCGCACCGACCACGAACAGGTCAAGCCGGCGGCTGGGGGACGGATCGCCTGCTGCGACGCGGATCAAAAGCCCGAACTTGTCGCCGCGCCGATGTCCTATCGAATGATGGCGCTGCAGCCCGTCGGCCCGACGCAGAGGGGCGAGCCGCCTTCCCGCAACCGCAGGAGATGAATCGATGGAAACGAATTATCCGACGGCCGGCACCGA
>CAYZXP010000073.1:0-14230 GCA_964482415.1 uncultured Bifidobacterium sp.
GGTGGCGGTGCTTGCTTCGGGCTGCAGAGGCGTTTGCGGCGAGCCGTTGCCCGGGGTGGAAATCATTCATGCTCTCCGCTGCTTGCCTTTTCATCCTGCGCATTGACGATGTCGGCGAAGCGAAGTACGTCCAGCACGCGCTGTGCTTCTTCTTGCGGCAAGGCGGTGTCGATGGCGCTGGCGATGGCGGTCGCTTCTTCATTGCGCAGCTCCGGCCAGGTCGCATCCTCGTTGCGGCGGAATTCGTTCAGCATCCCGATGCCCGTCGCTGGCGCGGCTACGCGCTGCCGTTGCTGCCGTTGCTGTTCATCCAGCTGACGGTTGCGGGTGGTCAGTTCATCGAAGCGCGCAAGTGCGCTGATGACGCGCTTATCCAGCAGCAAGTCGGTGTCGTCGTGTTCGAACACGAATTCCAGCAGCGTGGTGTTGCCGTTGATGGCGTCGGCGATCTCTTCGAGGATTTGTGCCATCGACTGGCTCGATACGCTATTGCGCAGGTAATTGGTCAGGGTCAGTTTGGTGATGCGCGGATTGCCGTTCAACAGCCGCTTCAGCCCGTCCACGGAGTCAGCACCGTCGAGCTCCAGGGTCTGGACCGAACGGTTGCGCACCAGACCCTTGAGGCCGACGGTCTCGTCGGTGTCTTCGGATTGGCCCGGAGGACGCAGGATGACCGACGTCAGGCGGGAGTTGGTGGCGAACAGCTCGTTGATGGCGTCACCCGCATCGGTCGTGTCTTCGCTGTCCTCCAGTCCGGTGATGCTGCCGAGATCGAGGAACTGCAGGCGGGTGTTGGCGTTCAGGCCTTGCCGGATCGGGGTGAGGTTCGCCAGGTCCAGCTTGCACTGGATGCTCAGCCCCCTCAGGTGCTGGTTGGCGGTGAGCATGGCGCCGATCGCCATGCCCAGTTCGGGGAGTTGCTCGCCCGGTTCGGCGAGGGGCGCCGTCTTCCCGACGGAATGTCGCTCTTCCCTCGCGTAGAAAAAATGGAATTGCTCGACGGCCGTGTTGACCGCCATTGCTTCCACGATCTGCTGCAGGTCGCCGCACCCCCAGCCGTGAGTGAACCGCATGTCCAGCTGCGTGATGGTCGGGTTGGCTCTCAGCACGCCCGCCATCGCGGACCCGCAGCCTGCCATGCTGCAGTAGCGCAGGCTGATGGCGTCGATGCTGCGGTTGCCTTCGAGTCCGGGTGCAATCGCCCTGAACAGGGAGTGGAGTTCGCCGCAGTGCTCGAAGGTCAGCGTTTGCAGGCGGTGGTTGTTGCGGATCCTGTCGGCCAGTTGCTGAGGGTTGTGCAGCCAGACGGTTTCTTCCTCGTTGAAATCGAATCGGATGTCTTCCAGATGCTGGTGGCCGAACAAGGCCGCGAGGAATGCCTGATCCAGCACGAATTTGCCGGGATTGTGGTCCCCGTCGCGTAATACCAGCGTCAATGACGCCAGCGGTGTCTGGCTCTTGAGCAGTGCGGTGAGCTGGGAGATCAGCTGGGGCGCGAAGCGGTCCATGCTGCATTCGATGTGCAGGTCTACCCGATTGAGGTTGCTGCGCAGCGCGTGCAGCACGACGGCGACCGTTGCAGCTTCATTGCCATCGAGTGTAATGGCCGCGGCGCGACATCCGGGCAGCCAGCGCGCGAGGTCGTTCAGCTCTCTGCCGGTGGCCGCGCCGAGCTGCAGGTCGTCCGCATCCTCGAACAGGCGGTCGCGGGTATAGCGCGATGGCGAATTGCCTGAAGCGGCATGACCCGTGTGGGGTGACGGCGCCGGACGCACATGGAACTCGGGTGCTGTCTGTTGCATGACGTTGCCACCAGGGGCCGGCGGTTGCGCAGGAATGGCGTTCGCAGCGAAGGGATTCCATTCGTTAGGCCAGACCGGCGGCAGTCCGTACGGGTAGGGCATGACGGCGGCGCCCCAGGGCGATGGCGGGAGTGGCATGGAAGGGAAAGGCGCGAACATGGGGGGCAGCGGCACGAAGGGCGCAGGGACGGGCGTGACCCACGGCGCCAGCAGCTGTTGCGGTAGCCCCTGTGGGGCCGCCATCTGGCCCGGGGCGGTGGCATACGGGGGTGGGTAGCCGACCATGCGCGGCGCCACGCCGGGCGCGTGCGGCGTTCCCTGTGGTTGCGCCGTTGCGTTCGGTGCGCCCGCCTGAGGTGCCGGCACGCCGCCGGGCGTGCGTGCATCGTGGCCGGTTTGGGCGCCGGACGCGTTTGGATACAGGTTGTCACTGGTGCGTTTCATGGAGACTCCGGAGGGAAGGCGGTGGCCGCGGCGAGCGGGGGTCGCGGCTTAGTGGGAGGCGACTTGGACCGGTTCCGGAGAGAAAAATAGTAATCACTTACATGGTTGATATTCGGCTACGCCGCGCACGTCCCGCAGGTTGGCGGCTCTTTTCAAGGGCTTGGGTGTTTGCCCGGGTTTGGCTGCCTGTTCCGCAGGGCTTGTTTAAATATAAACACATGTGTTTTTCTAAAGTTCAACATTCACTGTTTGCGCTAAGTGCTTAATTTTCTGCGCTATTCTTTCTTCCCGAGCTTCAAGTGTGTGCGCTAAGTCCTTGGTTTCATTGAAAAAAAACTACTTTTCGCACTGCGATATTCCTTGACCGAAAATCAGCGCTCCTCTAAAGTGGGCGCAAGTGTGGAAAAGTGTATTTTTGTGGGCGACATGCGGCTTGTTTTGTTTGCCGTGCCGGCAAGGATCCATGGCTCCGCTGACCCGAATTTCCCGAATGCGCAAGCAACAGGAGTCAGCTTCCCGTGTTTCAAGGCGCTTCCGCCCTCAGTCTGGATGCCAAAGGCAGGATGAATATCCCTGCGCGGCATCGTGACGCGCTGTCCGTGCAGTGCGAAGGGAGAGTCACGCTCACGAAGCACCCGCACGGCTGCCTGTTGCTGTTCCCGCGGCCGGTCTGGGAGCAGCATCGCGAGCAGATCGCGAACTGGCCGATGTCGGCGCGCGCGTGGCAGCGGATCTTCCTTGGCAATGCCTGTGACGTCGAGATGGACGGCGCCGGCCGCATCCTGATCTCGCCCGAACTGCGCAGCGCGGTCGGACTGACCCGCGAGGTCATGCTGCTCGGCATGGGCAGCCATTTCGAAATCTGGGACGCCGCCAAGCTCGAAGAGAGCGAGGCGCAGGCGATCGCCGGCGGCATGCCGGACGTGTTGAGCAACTTTTCCTTCTGACGGCGGCCCATGACAGAGCAAACGGTGCCCGGTGCCTCGCACCGGACAGTGCTGCTTGACGAGGCAGTCGATGCGCTTGCGATTGATGGCGAGCGCCGCGACGGCCTGTATGTCGACGGCACGTTCGGTCGCGGCGGCCACAGCCGGCTGATCCTGTCGAAACTGTCGCCGCGCGGCCGGCTGGTCGCGTTCGACAAGGACCCGCAGGCCGTCGAGGTCGCGCAGCGGCTGGCGAAGGAAGACGGACGCTTTGCGATCGTGCACGACAGCTTCGCAACGATGGACACGGCGCTGGCGGCGCGTGGTTTGGGGCCGGTCGATGGCGTGCTGCTCGACCTCGGCATCTCGTCGCCGCAGGTGGACGAGGCCGCGCGCGGATTTTCCTTCCGCGCCGACGGTCCGCTCGACATGCGCATGGATACCACCCGCGGCATGCCTGCCTCCGAATGGCTGGCGACCGAAACGCAGGACAACCTTGAGAAAGTGATTCGCGAGTATGGGGAAGAACGGTTTGCTTTTCAGATTGCAAAGGCGATTGTTGCTCGACGCGCCGTCGAGCCGATCCGCAGCACCGGACAGCTCGCAGCACTCGTGGCTGGTGCCGTCAAGACCCGTGAAAAAGGCAAAGACCCGGCCACCCGGACTTTTCAGGCTGTACGAATTTTCATCAATCAGGAACTGGAAGACCTTGACGCAGGTTTGACGCAGGCATTCGGCCGCCTCGCGCCGTTCGGGAGATTGGTGGTGATCAGCTTTCATTCGCTTGAAGACCGGATCGTGAAGCGCTTCCTGGCAGGCAAAGCCAACGTCGCGCAGCCCGACCGTCGCCTGCCGATCCGTGCGTCCGAACTGCCGCAGCCCGAGGCGCGCCTGCTGGGCAAGATGAAGCCCGGCGCGGCCGAGGTGGCGGCCAACCCGCGTTCCCGCTCCGCCGTCATGCGCTGCGCGATGCGCCTGCCGCAGGGAGGCGCCGCATGAGCAACCGTGCACTGCTGTCCGTGGCCGGCCCGCTGGTCGCCTGCTCGCTGCTGCTGGTCAATTCCCAATACCAGGCGCGGCGGCTGTTCATCGAGATCGAGCGCGCGCAAGTGCGCAAGGAAAGGCTCGATGCCGAGTGGGACCAGCTGCAGTACGAACAGTCGGTGCTGGCCGACCATGGGCGCATCGACCGCATCGCCCGCGCCACGCTCGGCATGAGCGTGCCCGGTCCCGGCCGCACGCAGTACCTGAACGCGGGAGGGCGGTGATGCGCGCCCCGAGTCGCAAGGCCGCCGCGCGCGGCTTCAGTTTTTCAGCCAGCCCGGTGCTGGCGGTGAAGCTGCCGCCGTGGCGCTCGCGGCTGGCGCTGTTCCTGCTGTTTGCCGCCTTCATGGCAGTGGCGGTGCGCGCCTTCTGGCTGCAGGCGCTGTCGACCGAATTCCTGCAGGCGAAGGGCCGCTCGCGCTACCTGCACACGATCGACCTGCCGGCCGTGCGCGGCAAGATCACCGACCGCCACGGCGAGGTGCTGGCATCGTCGCTGCAGGTGAAGACTATCGGCGCCATCCCGAAGGCCTTCAATGCGACCGACGACCAGTTGCGCCAGCTGGCGAAGCTGCTCGAGATGCCGGTGGCGGAACTGAAAAAGAAGCTCGATACCGATCGCAGCTTCGTCTTCCTCAAGCGCCAGGTCGATGAGGACGTCGCCGATCGCATCGTCAAGCTCGGCATCGCCGGGCTTGATACGCGACTTGAATACAAGCGCTTCTATCCGGCCGGCCCGGTCGCCGCGCACATGCTCGGATTCACCAACGTCGAGGATGTCGGGCAGGAAGGCATGGAGCTGGCGCAACAGGCGTCGCTCGGCGGCGCGGCCGGCAGCCGGCGCGTGATCCGCGATCGCCTCGGCCGCATCATCGAAGACATCGGCTTCGTGCGCGAACCGCAGGACGGCCGCGACCTCGTGCTGTCGATCGACAGCAAGATCCAGTACACCGCCTTCACCGAGTTGCAGCGCGCGGTCGAGCAGAACCGCGCGAAGGCCGGCGCGATCGTGGTGCTCGACGTGAAGACCGGCGAAGTGCTGGCGCTGGCCAACCTGCCCACGTACAACCCGAACACGCGCAACGGCCTGACCGGCGCGCAGCTGCGCAATCGCGTGATGACCGATACCTATGAGCCGGGCTCGACGCTGAAGCCGTTTACCGTCGCGCTCGCGCTGGAAAAGGGCCTGGTCACGCCGCAGACCATGCTCGACACGCCGCCGCGGCTGTCGATCGGCTCGGCATCGATCGGCGACTCGCACGCGCATGCGTCGAGCATGTCCGTCACCGAGATCATCCAGCAGTCGTCGAACGTCGGCACGGTGCGCATGGCGATGCGCTTCGAGCCGCGCGACATGTGGGAAATGTACACCTCGGTCGGTTTCGGCCAGGCGCCGCGCTTCGGCTTCCCCGGCGCCGTTGCCGGCCGGCTGCGTCCGTACAAGAACTGGCGGCCGATCGAACAGGCGACGATGAGCTACGGGCACGGCGTGTCGGTGTCGCTGATCCAGGTCGCGCGCTCGTACATGATCTTCGCGCGCAACGGCGAGGTGATACCGCTGTCGTTCCAGAAGCTGCTGCAGTCGCCGCAGCCGCAGCGCGTGATTTCCGAGAAGACCGCGCAGCAGATGCGCGACATGATGGAAAAAGTGGTCGGCCCCGGCGGCACCGCGCCGCTCGCGCAGGTGCGCGGCTACCGCGTCGCCGGCAAGACCGGCACTGCGCACAAGCTCGAGAACGGCCGCTATGTGAACAAGTACGTTGCGTCCTTCGTCGGTTTTGCGCCGGTCTCCGACCCGCGCATCATCATCGCGGTGATGGTCGACGAGCCCACGGCGGGCAAGCACTTCGGCGGCCAGGTCGCCGCGCCCGTGTTCGCCAACGTCGCCGCCGGTGCGCTGCGCGCGATGAACGTCGCGCCCGACGCCAGCGTCGAGAACGTGATCATGCCGGCCGAAACGGTCGTGGAGAGCATGTGATGACGGCCTTCGATACCGGCGACCTGATCAACTGGCTGCGCACGACGGCGCCTTCAGCGCAGCTGTCGCTCGACTCGCGCCGCATCCAGCACGGCGACGTCTTCCTTGCCTGCCCCGGCGAAGCCGGCGACGGTCGCAACTTCATTGGTGCGGCCATCGAGGCCGGCGCGCGCGCGGTGCTGTTCGACGACGCCGGTGGCTTCGCATGGAATCCCGAATGGACTGTCGCGCAGCGCGCGGTGCCGGGCCTGGCGGCGCTGGCAGGGCGCATTGCGCATGAATGGTATGGCCGACCGGACGAGCGCCTGTTCAGCGTCGCCGTCACCGGCACCAATGGCAAGACCTCGTGCACGCAATGGCTGGGACAGGCGCTGTCGCGCCGCGAATTGCCGACCGCAGTCGTCGGCACGCTCGGCATCGGCCTGTTCCGCCGCGGCAGCAGCGGACCGTTCGCAGCGACCGGATTCACCACGCCGGATGCAGTGCAGCTGCACCGCAAGCTCGCCGAGCAGAGCGCGCAGGGTGCACTGGCGCTGGCGATCGAGGCCTCGTCGATCGGCCTCGCGCAGGGGCGGATGGACGAGCTGCATGTCGACTGCGCGGTGCTGACCAATTTCACTCGCGATCATCTCGACTTCCACGGCACGATGGAAGCCTACGAGCTCGCGAAGGCGAAGCTGTTCGACTGGCCCGGCCTGAAGCACGCGGTGATCAATCTCGACGATCCGGTCGGCCCGCGCATGGTCGCGCGCATGCGCACGACCAATCCGTCGGTGCAGGTGATCGGCTATACCGCCGAAGGCGCGCAGGCTGGCGACCTGCCGGTGCTGTCGGCCTCCGACATCCGCATTGGCCAGCACGGCACCAGCTTCCAGCTGGCGTCGCCGTATGGCAGCGGCAGCGTGCGCACGCAGCTGATCGGTCGCTTCAACGTCAGCAATGCGCTGGCGATCGCCGGCGTGCTGTGCGCGCGCGGCTTTGCCTGGGATGTGATCGTCGGCCTGCTCGAGTCGCTGGTGGCCGTGCCCGGCCGCATGCAGCAGCTCGGCGGCGGCGACGGCCCGCTGGCCGTGATCGACTATGCGCACACGCCCGATGCGCTGCACAAGGCAATCGACACGCTGCGCGCCGTCGCGCAGGCGCGCCAGGGCAAGCTCTGGTGCGTGTTCGGCTGCGGCGGCGACCGCGACCCCGGCAAGCGGCCGGAGATGGGCCGCGAGGCGAATCGTGCCGACCAGATGATCGTCACCAGCGACAACCCGCGCAGCGAAGAGCCGGAAGCCATCATCGCGCAGGTGGTGGCCGGCGTGCCCGAGGCCGACCACGGCAAGCTGCAGGTGATCCAGGACCGCGCGACCGCGATCCTGTCCGCGATCCGCAATGCGGGCAAGAACGACGTGATCCTGGTGGCCGGCAAGGGCCACGAGGACTATCAGGAAATCAAGGGCCGGCGCCTGCCTTTCCGCGACGCCGACCATGCTGCGCTGGCGCTGGCCACGCGCGCTACCCGTTTCGGAGGCCACTGATGCAGGCCGATCTCGCCGATTTCGTCTCCGCCATTCCCGGCGCCACGCTGTCGGCGCCCGCGCGCTTTTCCGGCGTGTCGACCAACAGCCAGACGGTGGAGGCCGGCAACCTGTTCGTCGCGCTGCGCGGCGAGCGTTTTGATGCGCATGACTTCCTGCATGACGTCGCCGCGCGCGGCGCGGCCGCAGTGGTGGTCGAGCGCGTGCCCGACGGCTTCATGCTGCCGGCGCTGGTGGTGCCCGACAGCCGCCATGCACTCGGACAGATCGCGCGCACATGGCGCGACCGCTTTGACATTCCGGTGATCGGCGTGACTGGCAGCAACGGCAAGACGACGGTCAAGGAAATGATCGCGTCCATCCTCGACGCTGCGTTTGGTGCCGAGCAGGTGCTGGCGACGCGCGGCAACCTGAACAACGAGATCGGCGTGCCGCTGACCCTGTTCCGGCTCGGCGCGCAGCATCGCGCCGCCGTGATCGAGATGGGCATGAACCATCCGGGCGAGATTGCGCGGCTGGCCGAGATCGCCGCGCCGGATGTCGGGCTGGTCAACAATGCGCAGCGCGAGCACCAGGAATTCATGGCCAGTGTGGCCGCGGTCGCCGAAGAGAACGGCGCCGTGATTCGCGCTCTGGCCGCAGACGGCTGCGCGGTCTACCCGGCCGACGACGACTACGCGCCGCTGTGGCAAGGCTATGCCGGTGCGCGCCGCAAGATCACCTTCGGATTCGGCGGCGATGCCGCGGTTTCCTGCGCATGGCAGGCGCTGGACTTCGGCAGCCAGATGGCGATCGACGCGCAGGGCATGCGCTTCGACGTGTCGCTGTCGGCTGCCGGCGAGCACAACGTGCGCAATGCGCTGGCCGCCTGCGCGGCCGCGATCGCCATCGGCATCGACGTGCGCAGCATCGTGCGCGGGCTCGAACGTTTCGCGCCGGTCGCCGGCCGTCTGCAGAAGAAGCGGGCGACGAATGGCGCGACCGTGATCGACGACACCTACAACGCCAATCCCGACTCCGTGCGCGCCGCGATCGACGTGCTGGCCGCGGCGCCGTCGCCGCGCCTGCTGGTGCTCGGCGACATGGGCGAAGTCGGCAGCGAGGGCGTGGCCTTCCACGAAGAGATCGGCGCGTATGCACGCGCCCGGCAGATAGACCAGCTTTATACCGTGGGCACGCTGGCCCGACACGCGAGCCTCGCGTTCGGCAGCGCCGCCCGCCATTTTGACGACATGGAACAACTGAATGACGAAGTCGCACAGCAGCCATCCGGCGCCAGCGTGCTCGTGAAGGGCTCGCGCTTCATGAAAATGGAACGCGTGGTGCAGCGCCTGACCGGCGCGCAGGCGGGAGGGCACTGACATGCTGCTGTGGCTCGCACAACAATTCCAGGACCAGATCGGCGCGCTGAGGGTCTTCAACTTCATCACCTTCCGCGCCGTGTTTGCCACGCTGACCGCGCTGCTGATCGGCTTGCTGTCCGGCCCGGCCGTGATCCGCATGCTGACCGAATTGAAGGTCGGCCAGGCGGTGCGCACCGACGGCCCGCAGACGCACCTGGTCAAATCGGGCACGCCGACCATGGGCGGTGCGCTGATCCTGATCGGCATCGGCATTGCTACCTTGCTGTGGGGCGACTGGAGCAACCGGCTGCTGTGGCCGGTGCTGATCGTCACGCTCGGCTTCGGCGTGATCGGCTGGGTCGATGACTACCGCAAGGTGGTCTACAAGGACCCGAACGGCATGCGCTCGCGCGAGAAGTATTTCTGGCAGTCCGTGATCGGGCTGGCGGCCGCGTTCTATCTTGCGTTCTCGGTGTCCGGCCCGACCAATGCGAAGGTGTGGGAACTGTTCACCGCCTGGGTGCAGTCCGGCTTTGCGATGGACTTGCCGCCGAAGGCCGACCTGATCGTGCCCTTCTTCAAGACCATCAGCTACCCGCTTGGCGTCTGGGGTTTTATCGCGCTGACCTATTTCGTCATCGTCGGCACCAGCAATGCGGTGAACCTGACCGACGGCCTCGACGGCCTCGCGATCATGCCGACCGTGATGGTCGGCTCGGCGCTGGGTATTTTCGCCTACCTGACCGGTAGCGCGACCTATGCGAAATACCTGCTGATTCCGCACATTCCCGGCGCGGGCGAGCTGCTGATCTTCTGCGGCGCGATGGCCGGCGCGGGCCTTGCCTTCCTCTGGTTCAACGCCTATCCGGCGCAGGTGTTCATGGGCGACGTCGGTGCGCTCGCGCTCGGCGGCGCGCTCGGCACGATTGCGGTGATCGTGCGCCAGGAGATCGTGCTGTTCATCATGGGCGGCGTGTTCGTCGTCGAGACGCTGTCGGTGATGCTGCAGGTCGCGTACTTCAAGTACACCAAGATGCGCACCGGTGTCGGCAAGCGCGTGCTGCTGATGGCGCCGCTGCACCATCATTACGAACAGAAGGGCTGGAAAGAGACGCAGGTGGTCGTACGTTTCTGGATCATCACGATGATGCTGGTGCTGGTCGGACTGTCGACGCTGAAGCTGCGCTGACAGGCGGCAGGCAAGCAACAGGCAGGCAACAAGGACACAGGAAAGAAGCAGGCGGATGCAATACGAAGGCAAACAGGTACTGGTGCTCGGGCTCGGTGAATCGGGCCTCGCGATGGCGCGGTGGCTCGCACGCTGCGGCGCGCGCGTGCGCGTCGCCGACACCCGTACCGCGCCGGACCGGCTGCCGCAACTGAAGGACGCGCATCCGGACGCCGAGTTCGTCGCCGGCGAGTTCGGCGCGGCCTTGCTCGACGGCGTGGATGTTGTCGCCGTCAGTCCGGGCCTGGCGCCAGCGCGCGAACTGGCCGCGATCCTGCCGGCCGCGCAGGAAAAGAACATCCCGGTGTGGGGCGAGATCGAGCTGTTTGCGCAGGCGCTGGCCGCGCTGAAGGCCGAACGCGGCTATGCGCCGAAGGTGCTGGCCATTACCGGCACCAATGGCAAGACCACCGTCACCAGCCTGACCGGTCACCTGTGCCGCGCCGCCGGCCTGAGCGTGCAGGTTGCCGGCAACATCAGCCCGGCCGCACTGGACGTGCTGCGCGATGCAATCGCCGACGACAACCTGCCGCAGTGCTGGGTGCTCGAGCTGTCCAGCTTCCAGCTGTTCAGCACCGCGACGCTGAACGCCGATGCGGCTACCGTGCTGAACCTGACGCAGGACCATTTCGACTGGCACGGCGACATGGATGCGTATGCGGCGGCGAAAGAGCGCATCTTCGGCGCGAACACCGTGCGCGTGCTCAATCGCGACGATGCGCGTGTGATGCGCATGGCCAGCCCGCTGGCGCAGGTGGTCAGCTTCGGCACCGACATGCCGGCCGCGCCGGACTGCCTCGGCCTCACCACCGACGGCGGTATGGACTGGCTGATGCTGGCTGTCGCGCATGACGACGGCGAGCGCAAGAAGCGCGGCAAGCCGCAGCCTGACATCGAGATTTTCCTGAACCGCCTGATGCCGGTCGACGCGCTCAAAATCCGCGGCCGTCACAACGCCACCAACGTGCTGGCTGCGCTGGCGCTGTGCCGCGCGATCGACCTGCCGCTGGCGCCGCTGCTGCACGCGGCGCGCCAGTACGCGGGCGAGCCGCACCGTGTCGAGCCGGTCGCGACCATCGGCGGCGTCGAGTACATCGACGACAGCAAGGGCACCAATGTCGGCGCGACCGTAGCGGCGCTCGAGGGACTGGGCGCCGGGCGCGGCGCGCACCTGCTGCTGATCGCCGGTGGCGACGGCAAGGGTCAGGACTTCGCGCCGCTGGCGCCGGCCGTCGCGCGGCATGTGAAGTCCGTGCTGCTGATCGGCCGTGATGCGCCGCGCATCCGCGAAGCGCTGGCGGCCACCGGCGTGCCGATGGCCGATTGCGACACGCTGCCGCAAGCGGTGCGCGCAGCCGCCGAACAGGCGCGCGAGGGTGACAAGGTGTTGTTGTCGCCGGCCTGCGCGAGCCTCGACATGTTCACCAACTATGCGCATCGTGCGCAGGTGTTCGTCGACACCGTGCGCGAGATCGGGCTGGACCGTGGCGAGGTGATCGCATGAGGCTGGCCCTGCCCTTTTTCGGCAACAGCGAAGGTGCGCCGGCGGCCGATGCGCGCATTGGCCAGCGTTCGAGCATGCTCGAGTATGACCAGGCGCTGATCTGGGTCACGCTGCTGTTGCTGCTGCTCGGGATGGTGATGGTGTACTCGGCGTCGGTCAGCCTGCCGGATTCGCCGAAGTATGCGAATTACAAGAACCATCATTTCCTGCTGCGGCAGGCGGGCTTCATTGGTTTCGGACTGTTCTTCGGCATGCTCGCGTTCCGGGTGCGCATCGAGCAGTGGGAAAAATACACGCCGCTGCTGTTCCTCGTCGCGCTGGGGCTGATGGTGCTGGTGCTGGTGCCGGGCATCGGCAAGGGCGTCAACGGCGCGCGCCGCTGGATCGGCCTGGGCGGCTTCAGCCTGCAGCCGTCGGAGCTGATGAAGCTGATGATGGTGTTCTACGCCGCCGACTTCACCGTGCGCAAGCAGCAGTACATGCACAGTCTGTCGAAGGGCTTCTTCCCGATGGCGACAGCGGTTGCTTTCTGCGGCGGGCTGCTGATGCTGCAGCCCGACCTGGGCGCGTTCGGCGTGATCGTCTGTATCGCGATGGGCATCCTGTTCCTCGGCGGCTTCAACATCGTCTGGTTCGCCGGCATGATCGGCGTGCTTGCGGCGGTGTTCTTCTCGATCATCCTGATTTCGCCTTGGCGTTACGAGCGGATGGTCGCGTACCTGAACCCGTGGGATCCGGACAATGCGCAGGGCAAAGCCTTCCAGCTCACGCATTCGCTGATCGCATTCGGCCGTGGCGAACTGTTCGGCGTCGGTCTCGGCGGCAGCGTCGAGAAGCTGCACTACCTGCCGGAGGCGCATACCGACTTCCTGCTGGCGGTGGTTGGCGAGGAGCTGGGGCTGGCCGGCGTGCTCGCGGTGACCGCGCTGTTCTACTGGATCGTGCGCCGCGCATTCGAGATCGGCCGTCAGGCGATCGCTGCCGAAAAATTCTTCGCCGGCCTTGTTGCCAAGGGCATCGGCATCTGGGTTGGCGCGCAGGTGCTGATCAACATGGGCGTGAACGTCGGCCTGCTGCCGACCAAGGGACTGACCCTGCCGCTGATGTCGTATGGCGGTTCGGGGATCGCGATCAATTGCATCGGGCTGGCGGTGCTATTGCGAATAGATTACGAGAACCGGGTCATGATGCGAGGGGGGCGTGCATGAAGCGCCTGCTCATCATGGCGGCCGGCACCGGTGGCCACATCTTCCCCGGCCTGGCGATCGCCGACACGATGCGTGCGCGCGGCTGGCAGGTGTCCTGGCTCGGCACGCAGCGCGGCATGGAAGCCGACATCGTGCCGAAGCACGGCATCGACTTTGACGCGATCGATTTTGCCGGCCTGCGCGGCAAGGGCATGAAACACTTGCTGACCGGCGCACTGAAAATGGCCGCCGCCTTCGTCCGCTGCCGCGCCATCGTCCGCGCGCGCCGGCCTGACGTGGTGCTCGGCATGGGCGGTTATGTGACGGTACCCGGCGGGATCATGGCGTCGCTGTCGGGCCGCCCGCTGGCTCTGATGAACGCCGACGCCGCGCTGCTGATGTCGAACAAGGCGCTGCTGCCGTTCGCCAAAAAGATCCTGTTCGGTTTCGCCGCGGCAGATGCGCAGATCAGCAAGGCGCAGGTCACCGGCAACCCGATCCGCAAGGAGATCGCCGGCCTGCCGTCTCCCTCCGAGCGCTATGCGCGGCGCAGCGGCCCGCTGAACATTCTCGTGATCGGCGGCAGCCTCGGCGCAAAGGTGCTGAACGACACCGTGCCTGCGGCGCTCGCGCTGCTGCCGGAAGGCGTGCGGCCGACGGTGGTGCACCAGTCCGGCAGACAGCACATCGACGCATTGAAAAAGAACTATGCCCAGGCGGGCGTGCAGGCCGAGGTGGTCGACTTTATCGACGACATGGCCTCGCGCTATGCGGCCGCCGACCTCGTGATCTGCCGTGCCGGTGCGATCACGGTTGCGGAACTTTGCGCGGCCGGCGTTGCCAGCGTGCTGGTGCCCCTGGTGGTGTCGACCACCTCGCACCAGCGCGACAACGCGCAATGGATGGCCGCCGGCGACGCCGCGATCCACCTGCCGCAGGCAGGGATGGACGCGGCTGCGCTGGCCCGCCTGTTGCAAGAGATGACACGCGAGCGCTGCCAGCAGATGGCCGGCGCCGCGTACCAGCAGGGCCGGCGCGACGCGAACAATGCGATCGCGCAGGTGCTGGAAGCATTGGGAAATACATGAAACACAAGGTCAAACACATTCACTTCGTCGGCATCGGCGGCCGAGCAGCACGGTCGCGCTGCGCCGTTGATAACGGCTATGCCGGAGCCGCTAGTGGACTGACATCATGAAACACAAGGTCAAACACATTCACTTCGTCGGCATCGGCGGCTCCGGCATG
>CAYZXP010000074.1:0-13672 GCA_964482415.1 uncultured Bifidobacterium sp.
GAGCAGTTCGCGCTGGCCGACAAGATCGACCTGGTGATTTCGGACGTGGTGATGCCCGAAATGGACGGCGTCGATTTCATCGATCACCTGCGCAAGTCCTTCCCGGACGTGCCGATCCTGACGATGTCCGGCGGCAGCCGCGTCGTCAGCGCCCGTTACGGGCTGGACTCGGCGCTGCTGTCAGGCGCAAACGACACCATTTCGAAGCCGTTCACCTCGAAGCAGCTGCTCGCGAAGATCGACGAGCTGTTGCCGCTGTGAGCAGGTCGGCCCGGGCGTGACGATTCCTTCCGCCGCCACGGCGCTGGCCGCCGCCGACGCTGATGCGCTCGGCGCGCTGTCGCCGGCCGAGCGCGGCATTGGCGACGCGCGGGTGCTGCTGGTTGACGACAGCCAGCTGATCCGCATGGGCCTGCGGCGCTCGCTGGAGCAGGTCGGGCTGAAGAACGTGCGCGAGGTCGACAACGGCATGGCCGCGGTCGAGCTGCTGATGCGCGAGCCTTTCGACCTGATGTTGCTGGACATGGAAATGCCGCAGATGAACGGCATGCAGGTGCTGGAGCTGCTGCGCGATTCGCCGCACCATGCGTGGCCGCCGGTGATCGTGATTTCCGGCGGCGCCGGCGCCAACGATGACGGCGTGCGCTGCATCGAGCTGGGCGCGGAAGACTACCTGACCAAGCCGTTCAATCCCGTGTTGCTGCGCGCGCGGGTGACGACCTCGATCGAAAAGAAGCTGCTGCGCGACCAGGAGCTGTTGCGGCTGCAGCAGCTCAAGCGCCAGCACGAGCAGCTGGCCAAGGAGCAGGCAAAGACCGAAGAGCTGCTGCTGAACATCCTGCCGCGTTCGATCGCGCAGCGCCTGCGCGCTGGCGAGGAGCGCATTGCAGACTCGTTCCCGATGGTCAGCGTGCTGTTCGCCGACCTGGTCGGTTTCACCGCAATGACGCGCAAGACCACCGCGACCGCGCTGGTCGACATGCTTGACGAGCTGTTCTCGAAGTTCGACCTGATCACCGAAAGCTACGGGCTGGAGAAGATCAAGACCATCGGCGACTGTTACATGCTGGCCGGCGGCGTGCCGATCGAGCGCGACGACCACGCGGTGGCGGTCTGCAACGCGGCCTTCGAGATGATCGACACGCTGGCCGAGATGCGCGAGCGCACCGGCAGCGCGGTGAACATGCGGATCGGCGTGCACAGCGGGCTGGTGATCGCCGGCGTGATCGGCGTGCGCAAGTTCACCTATGACCTGTGGGGCGACACGGTGAACGTCGCCAGCCGGATGGAGTCGGCCGGGCAGCCCGGCCGCGTGCATGTGTCGCCGCAGACGGCGGCGCTGCTGCAAGGGCATTTCGAGCTGGAGTCGCGCGGCTTCATCGAGGTCAAGAGCCTCGGGCGCGTGGAGACTTTCTTTGTCGGACGCAGCGGCGAAAAGCTGTTTGGCGTGCCGCGGGAAAAAGTGATGGCCTGCCGGCCCTGAACGCGGCCGGCCGCCGGGAGGCAGAAGAATAACGATGACAAAAGAAAGGACGCGTCGAGGGATCCGTTTATGAGCAAGCGTAAAGACATTGTTCCAACCGAGAACGAACTCGTCATGCGCGATGACGAGTTCATCGTGTCCAAGACGGACATCAAGGGGCGCATCACGTACGTGAACCGCGTCTTCATCGAAATCTCCGGCTATGAAGAGCAGGAGCTGATCGGCATCCAGCACAACGTGATCCGTCATCCGGACATGCCGCGCGGCGTGTTCCGCATGCTGTGGGACGAGATCCAGGACGGCCGCGAAATCTTCGCGTACGTGAAGAACATGTGCAAGGACGGCAGCTATTACTGGGTGCTGGCCAACGTGACGCCGTCGGTCGACGTGAACGGCAGCACCATCGGCTACTACTCGGTGCGCCGCAAGGCCAATCCGCGCGCGATCCCGATCGTCGCCGAACTGTACCGGAAGATGCTGTCGGCCGAACGGCAGGCGGGGGCACGCGACGCGATCGGCGCGTCGCGTGAAGTTTTGCAGCAAGTACTGAATGACAAAGGCATGAACTATGAAGAGCTGGTTCTCTCGCTTCAATCGATTTGAGCTGTCGCCTGTGGCGGGCGTGGCGATGCTGACGCTGCTGCTGGCCGTCCTGTGCGCGTATGTGATCCTGCTGACGGCCTTCCCGCCGGTGCCGCTGGCGGCGCTGGGCCTCGCGCTGGTGGTCGGCGCGCTGGTGCTGCGCGGCCGGCGTACTGAAGAGAAGCTGATCAGGGACATGGAGCGCGTCCTCGATGGCTTCAGCCGCGGCGTGCTCGAACCCCGCCTGGTCTTGGTGCCGTCGAATTCGCGGCTGCATCGCTGCGCGGAGAGCGTGAACGCGTCGATGGACCAGGTCGAGGCCACGCTGCGCGAGTCGCTGACCGTGATCTCGCGCATGGCCGAGGGCAGCTTCAACCGTGTGCCGCAGACCGCCGGCATGGCCGGCCTGTTCCCGCAGATCCTGCTGAAGGTGTCGGACGCGCAGACGCGCACCTCGCGCACCGTCGAGTCGCTGCGCGACGTGATGGCCGCGATGGCCGCCGGTGATTTCTCGGTGCGCGTGAAACTGGCCGACGAGCGCGGCAATTACCGCAGCATCCTCGAAAACGCGCAGAAGGCGATGGACACGCTCAGCGGCATCGTCGGCGACGTGGTCGGCGTGATGGACGCGCTGGCGCAGGGCGACATGACCCCGCGCGTGAAGGCCGAGGCGATCGGCAGCCTGGCCAAGCTGAAGGACGACATCAACCGTTCGCTGGTGGCGCTGGCGGGCTCGATGAAGGACATCGGCGAGAACGCGCAGCAGGTCGCCCGCGCGGCAAGCGAGACCAGCACCGCGATCGGCCAGCTGGCCGACGGCGCGCAGAGCCAGACCCAGTACATCGGCCAGGTCGTGTCGGCGATCCGCCAGACCGCGACCGCGATCAACGACATTTCGTCCAGCACCGAGACCGCCAGCCGTCAGGCGCAGGAGTCGGCCGAGATCGTCCGCCAGGGCCAGCACAAGATGGCGCAGATGGTCGAGGTGGTCAACGGCATCTCGATGAACTCGGAGAAGATCAGCAAGATCACCGAGGTGATCGAGAAGATCGCGAACAAGACCAACCTGCTGTCGCTGAACGCGGCGATCGAAGCCGCGCGCGCCGGCGAGCATGGCAAGGGCTTTGCGGTGGTGGCCGAGGAAGTCGGCAAGCTGGCCGCCAGCAGCGGCGAGAGCACCAAGGAGATCACGCAGCTGATCCAGCAGGCGGTGTCGGAAGCCAGCCGCGCGGTGGTCGCGGTGCGCGAGGTCAGCGGCGACATGGAGCGCATCGTGCAGAGCTCGAACATGACCGACAGCATGCTGCAGCGCATTTCGGCCGCGGTCGAGGAGCAGGGCCGCATGGTGCAGGAGATCAACGAGAACGTGTCCAACCTCGACAAGATCGCGCACAGCAACTCGGCCGCGTCGGAAGAGCTGGCCGCCAGCATGATCGAGCTGTCGAAGGTGGCCGACTCGACGCGCCGCGAAATCAAGAAATTCGTCATCTGAGGGTAGCCGCGTCCGATGGAGCTGGTGCTGTTTGAATTGGGCCCGAGCCGGATGGCGTTTCCGGCCAGGGGCATCAGCAAGGTGCTGGAGCCGCTGCCGGTGACGCCCTTGCCGTACGCGCCGCCCGAAGTCGAAGGGCTGGTGAACGTCGGCGGCATGGTGGTCGTGAAGATGGACCTGGCGTGCCGGCTCGGCATGCCGGCCCGTTCGGCCAGTTTCGCCGGCAACCTGCTGATGGTCGCCGGGCGCGACGACACCGTGCTGGTGCAGGTCGACAAGGTGCTCAACAAGCTGACGCTGGACGAGGACGAACTGACCCTGTACGACGACGACGGCTCCGGTTCGCTGGTGCGCGGCGAGTTCCGCGCCGGCGGCGAGCTGGTGCTGCTGCTTGACGAGCGCCTGCTCGGCCTGCACGAGGTCGCCCCCTGCGACGTGCCCGACGGCGGCGGCGGGGTGCTCGGCCATGCGCAGGACCTGGAGGTGCAGCGCGATGCGCGCGTGCAGGATGACGACCTGCGCCTGCTGGTGATGCGCGACGGCGGCGAGGTGTACGCGCTGCCGATGGCGGACGTTCAGGAGATCGTCGAGATCAGCCCGATGACGGCCTTGCCGGGCGTCGGCGACGAAGTCGACGGCCTGATGCAGTTGCGCGAGACGGCGCTGCTGGTGATTTCGCTTGCACGCGTGCTCGGCCAGCCGCGCACGGCTGCGGCCGGCTATGTGATCGTGGTCGCCGTCGGCGGCCTGAGGCTGGGCATCTCGATCGCCGAAGTGATCGGCATCGAGGCGCATTCGAGCGCCGGCATGCAGGCGCTGACGGTCGGCGACAGCCAGCTGTCCGGCTATGTGCCCGGCATCGGCGCATGGCGCGGCCGCATGACCGGCGTGCTGTCGCTGGGCGGCCTGCTGTCGCAGGAACTGCGCGACAAGTACAGTCGCTTCCTCGGCAAGCATGTGCCGGCGACGCTCGCTCTGGCGAATGACGCCGGCACGGTGCGCAAGCTGCTGGCCTTCAGCGTGGCCGGCGAGCGCTGCGCGCTCGAGCTGTCGCGTGTGGACCGTATTGAAGAATATTTCGAGGGGTCGGCCTTGCCGGACGGCGATGGCGCGTTCCCGGAAATCATCCAGGTCAAGGGCAGCCTCGCGGCCTCGCTCGACCTGCGCAAGCTGCTGGCGCCGTCGAACGCGGCGCGCGATCCGGCCGACGCCCCGGTCTACATCCTGGTGAAGGTCAATGGCGCCAGCTGGGCGCTGCTGGCCGACAAGGTCGACGGCGTGATCTCGATACCGGAAAGCGACATCACGCCGATCCGCACGCGCCAGAGCGATTATCTGCCCGAGGTCGGGCAGCTCGACGGCCGGCTGGTGTCGCTGTTCTCGCTCGATCCGCTGGCCAGCCGCTCAATCTGAAGAAGGAATACGATTGTCCGCCCATCTGTTGTCCGGACTCACGTCCGCCCCCGGCGGCCGCCAGGCAGGCGACCGCAATTTCAACGCTTCGCTGGAGCAGCTGATGTCCGGCGTCGAATCCCGCTTCGGCATCAAGCCCGGCGGCCTGGTCGAACGCAAGCTCGCGCGCGTGATGCAGATGGTGCCGCTGCCCGAGCTCGAACACTGGGTGTCGCGCATGAACAGCTATCCGGGCGACCATCCGGAATGGCAGTCGCTGGTCGAGTGCCTGACGGTGCACGAGACTTATTTCTATCGCGAGCCGGACCTGATGGACATGACCCGCAAGGAGATCATTCCCTACCTGCTGTCGCTGCGCGAGCGCGAGCGGCGGCTGAAGATCTGGTCGTCCGCCTGCTCGACCGGCGAGGAAGCCTACGACCTCGCGTTCATGGCGCTGAAGGTCATGCTGGGCGAGAACAAGGTCGCGTGGAATGAATTCGGCGCGCGGCCCGTCGACGGCTGGAGCCTGTCGGTGTTCGCGTCCGACCTGTCGAACCAGGTGCTGCGCACCGCGCGCGACGGCGTCTACAGCAATATCGCGATGGGCTCGATCCGCAGCATGCCGGGCGAATGGATGGACATCCTGCAGCCGGCGCCGCAGCCCGACGACCGGAATGACAGCGGCGAGCGGTTTTTCGCGGTGCGCGACTGGCTGCGCACCTACGTTCGCTTCTCGCATTTCAACCTGCTGGACAAGCTGCCGCCGTTTGACGGCATCGACCTGGTGTTCTGCCGCAACGTGCTGATCTATTTCGAGGACGATGCGAAGAAACAGGTGCAGACCATGCTGGCGCGCGCGATCGCGCCGGGTGGCGTGATGGTGCTGGGCAGCGCGGTGAGGCTGCTGGCGCCGGAATACTTCGAGTCGCGCTTCGGTCACGGCGGCTCCTGGTATGTGCGCAACGACACGAAGGTGTTTGCATGATCAAGCTGCTCATCGCCGACGATTCGGCATTCATGCGCATCGCCATCCGCCGGATGGTCAGCGAGTTCGGCGACATCGAGATCGTCGGCGAGGCTGCCAACGGCCAGATCGCGGTGAACATGGCGAAGGAGCTCAGGCCGGACGTGATCACGATGGACGTCGAGATGCCGGTGATGACCGGGCTGGACGCCACGCGCGAGATCATGGCCGCGAATCCGACGCCGATCATCATGCTCAGCAGCCTGACCGAGCGCGACTCGGCGACGACGATGAAGGCGCTCGAGCTGGGCGCGGTCGATTTCATCGCCAAGCAGTCGTCGTTCGTGCAGCTCGACATCGTGAAGATCGGCGAGGAGCTGGTCGAGAAGCTGCGCTTCTGGGGCAAGCGCCGCCAGCGCAGTTTCGTGATGCCGTCGGCGCTGCGCGACGGCGCGGCCAGCCCGGCCGCCGCTGCCGCGCCGCCGGCCGAGCTGGCGTTGCCGGCAGTGCTGCGGCGTTCCGAGAAGCGTTCGGCGCCGGGGCTGGTGGTGATCGCGATCTCGACCGGCGGTCCGGCGACGCTGCCGCGCGTGCTCAAGGGCATGGGCAAGCTGAACTGCCCGGTCGTGATAGCGCAGCACATGCCGCCGATGTTCACGCACGGCCTTGCCACGCACCTGCGCAAGGACACCGGGCTCGACGTGGTCGAGAGCACCGACAACATGAGCCTCGAGCCCGGTCAGGTGGTGATCGCCAGGGGCGGCACCGACCTGCTGGTGCGCGAGACCGCGCCGGGCCACCTGCGCGCATTCGAGCGCCTGCATCCCGAGGCGCCGTTCCATCCGAACGCCGACCTGCTGTTCAAGTCCGCCGCCGGCCTCTCGTGCGAGGTCGTCGGCGTGGTGATGACAGGCATGGGCAGTGACGGCATGAAAGGCTGCCGCGAACTGGTCGAGCGCAAGGACGCGACCATCATTGCGCAGGATCCGGCCAGTTGCGTCGTCGACGGCATGCCGGCGTCCGTGATCGGCGCAGAACTCGCATCGGCGATTTTGTCGCCGGAAGACATTGGTCGGCGACTCGCCCGCATCGCGGGCAAGTCGCCGTTTGGAACCCTCTCCAGCCCCGGTTGAGAACCGGGGCGCAGGACACAACATGAGCCAGAAAAAAATCCTGATCGTCGATGACTCCTTCGTGATGCGCGCGCTGCTGCGCGGGATCGTCGCGGCCGACACCGACCTGATGGTCCAGGGCGAGGCCGGCAACGGCCTCGAAGCGCTGCAGAGCATCAAGGCTGACAAGCCCGACCTCGTGCTGCTCGACATCGAAATGCCGCAGATGGACGGCATCGAATGCCTGCGCCGGCTGCGCCTGCTGAGCGACGTGCCGGTGATCATCGTCTCGTCGGTCGCGCAGGCCGGTTCGCCGCAGGCGCTCGAGGCGCGCAAGCTCGGCGCGGCCGACGTGATCGCCAAGCCGTCCGGCGCGATGAGCCTCGACCTCGGCGCGAAGAAGGGTCACGAGATCGTCAAGGCGATCCGCAAGACGCTGGGAATCTGACAACGCTAACGGCGCGCGCCTGCGGCGCGTGCCGCCACGACCTGGGGCCGGGGCCATGTCCGACGACTTCATCGAAACAATCTGGGCGCAATACGCGGTCGAGACGGAAGAGCACATCGAGGCGATCGAGGCGCTGCTCGTCAAGGCTGACGGCGAGGCGCTGAACGCGGAGGAGCTGTCCGGGCTGTTCCGCGCCTTCCATTCGCTCAAGGGCCTGAGCCGGGTGATGGAACTGGTGGCGCTGGAAAAAATCACGCACCGTGCCGAGGACCTGCTGGGACTGGTGCGCGAAGGCGTGGCCGCGCTCGACAAGGGCTCGGTCGACCTGCTGCTGCGCTCGCTGGATGCGATCAAGCTGCTGCGCGAGAAGGCGGTGTCCGAGCGCGCTGACGGCGAGGCGCCGGAGCCGCTGCTGAAGGAATTGCAGGTGGCTTACCAGCGCGCTTCCGGCGACGCGGCCGCCGACGTGCCGTCGCCGGTGCCCGCTGCGGCTCCGGTGGCCGACGCCGCACCGCCCGCCGACCTGCCTGCGGTCGGCGCTGCACCGTCTCGCGCCGCCGCGGAAAAGGAAGCTGCCAAGCCGCCGCCGAAGGCGCAGCCGGTGGCCGCGCCATCCGCCGCGCCGTCTGCTGCGCCGTCCGCTGCGGACACGGAGCAGGAAGTGTTTTTCCGCATGGTCCGCAACGGCATTCCGCTGCTCGGGCTGCTGGCGTCGGCCGTGGCCGCGCAGGACGCGGAACTGGTCGGCCAGGTCGCCGACGACATCCGCAAGCCGCTGTCGTGGATGGTTCGTTCAACCGAAAAATTGCAGTACCGCGGCCTCAGCAAGGACATCCGCGGCATCACCGACGCGCTGCCGGCATCGGCTTCGGCGCCGTTCGACAGCGGCCGCATCGTCAACGGCATCGTCGACTTCATCGCCGACCTGCGCGAGCTGAGCCAGGTCAGCGGCAGCGAGTTCGGCGAGGCTGAGCTCGGCGGCATCCTCGAGGAGACGCTGCAGCGCAGCCTGGTGTCCATGCTCGACGAGATCGCCGCGAACCTGCCGCGCACCGGCGCCGGCGACGCCGACGGCAACCGCCGCATCGGCGACTCGTTCGCGCGCGTGCATGAATACCTGAGCACCAAGTTCCGCCATGTGCCGTTCGATCTGCCGCTGCTGCTGTCGGACCTGTTCCGCCGTGACGACGAGCAGGGCGGCGACCGCGCCGAACTGGTGGCCATCACGCTGGAGGCGATCGCGGCGATCCGCGAATTTTCGCTGGCCGCCGACCCGGAGTCCTTTGCGGCGCTGGCCGGCACCGAGCGGGTCGGCGCGATCAACCAGCGGATCCGCGACTACCTGTGGCAGAAGGGCGGCGAGTCGCCGCAGCCGCAGCAGATGCAGGGCCTGCTGGTGGAGCAGCTGCAGGTGCCGCGCGAGCTGGTCGAGCTGCTGACGCCGGAGAACTTCCAGCAGATCGACGACCTGCTCGGCGCCGGCGCGCATGCGTACGTGATCGAGGCGCACCTCGAGTCGTCCGAGCAGCTGGCGTCGGCCTTCATCGGATGGATACAGAACCGCGGCACCATCATCAGCAACCGCTCGGTGTTCCAGGACGACGAGAGCTGGTACGAAATCCTGTTCTTTTCCGACGCGGACCGCGCGACGATCCGCAAGGAACTGGCCGACATCGACATGGGGCAGGGCTACCTGAGCCTGTTTGCCGGCAACGCGTCCGGCGAGGCCGCGGCCCCGGCAGGCGCGGCCGCTGACGTGCCGCCGGCCCCGGCTCCGGCGGCGGCCGTGCCGTCGTCACCCACCGCACCCGCTGCGCCCGAGGTGCCGGCATCGCCCCCGGCCACCCGGCCGGCGGCCGGCCTGCCGGCAACGCCCGGCGCGCCGATCATCACGCCGGCAGGCGCGGGCACCGGTTTCATCCGCGTGCCGGGAGAGACCCTCGATCGGTTCATGAACCAGATCGGCGAACTGGTGATCATCCGCGGCCAGCTGTCGCACCTGATCGCCGACCGCCGTCCGCGCGAATTCGCGCATGCGCTGCGCAACGACACCGATGCCGCGCTGGCCGGCGGCGGCGAGCTGCAGTCCCTGCTGGACCTGCTCGACGAGCAGTCGCGCCGGCTGGGCGAGGTCGAGGCGCAGATCCATGGCGCGCTGTCGCGCCTGCAGGACGGCGTGATGGAGCTGCGCGTGGTGCCGGTCGACCTCGTGTTCAAGCGGCTGCCGCGGATGGTGCGCGACCTCGCGCAGGCGCAGGGCAAGCTGGTGCGGCTCGAACTGTCCGGACAGGACGTGAAGATCGACAAGGCGATGGTCGAGTCGCTGTCGGATCCGCTGCTGCACATGATCCGCAACAGTATCGACCATGGCATCGAACGTCCGGACGAACGGCGGGCGGCCGGCAAGCCGGAAGAGGCGACCATTCGCGTGCAGGCCGAGCAGCAGGGCGGCCGCGTGATGATCCGCGTGACCGACGACGGCCGCGGCATCGATCCGGAGGTGGTGCGGCGCAAGGCGGTCGAACGCGGCCTGGTGCGCGAAGACGACAGCCGGTCGATGGGCATCGACGAGATCCTGAACTTCATTTTCCGGCCGGGCTTCAGCACCGCCGAGGCCGTCACCGAGACCTCGGGGCGCGGCGTCGGCATGGACGTGGTGCGGACCAACGTGATGCGCCTCGGCGGCAACATCCACCTTGACTCCGCGGTCGGGCGCGGCACGATGTTCGCGATGTACATGCCGCTGTCGGCGGCAGTGCAGGAAGTGCTGGCGGTGCGCGCCGCCGGCCAGACGCTGGCAATCCCGAGCCGCTATGTGGCCGAGGTGATCGAGCTCGACGAGGCCGACATCCAGTCGGTCAAG
Source organism: uncultured Bifidobacterium sp. (assembly GCA_964482415.1). Lineage (GTDB taxonomy): Bacteria > Pseudomonadota > Gammaproteobacteria > Burkholderiales > Burkholderiaceae_D > Pernthalerella. Next base: position 10,340 of record CAYZXP010000074.1, read on the forward strand.
GGGCGCAAGGCGATTCTGTTGCGCGGCAATTTCCTGCCGATCGCGCGCCTCGACGAACTGCTCGGCTATGCGAAGCCGGGCGAGGGCGCGCGTGAGCCGCACCGTTTCGCGGTGGTGCTGTCGGACTCGCAGCGCCTGCTGGGCGTGTCAGTGGCCGAGATCGTCGGCCGCCACGAGCTGTTCACGAAGGACGTGCATCCGCGCCTGACCGAGCTGCCCGGCGTGGGCGGCGCGTCCATTCTCGGCGACGGGCGCGTGGTGCTGATCCTCGACTGCGCGGCGATCTACCGGCTGGCCGAAAACGTCGGCGGCGAAGCGCCGGCCGCGCTGGAGCACTGACGTTGGCCGCGCTGTACCTGCAGGTCCGTGCCGGGCCGCTGCACCTGATGCTGGACGCCGGCGCGATCCATGAGGTGCTGACGCGCGAGGCGGCCGATCCCGCCGATGCGGCCGACACGCGCCAGGCGCAATGGCGCGGCGATGTGCTGCCGGTGATACCGCTGGCCGCTTTCCTCGGCTTTCCCGGCGACGCGCCGGCAGTCGGCGTGGTCTATGCGCTCGCCGCGGGACTGCCGCCGGTCATGTTCGGCATCGACGAGGTGATCGGCCTGCGCGCTGCCGGCACGGCGTCGTGGCGCAGCACCCCGCGCCTGCCGGGCGCGGCGGCCGGCCTGTTCGACGCGGTGTACATCGATGCCGAGCGCGGGCTGCTGGCCTATCGGCTGCGCGATGCGCTCGAGCCGTCGCGCTTCGGCCTGCTCGACGCCGGCGCCTGAACGCGCGGCCGCCGGCCGCTTTCCGTTATCCTTGCGGCCTCGGACGGCACGTGGCCGCTCATTTCAAGCTGAACATGTCTCAAACTTTATTCGACAAATATGGCGGCGTGCCGGTCGTGACGCTGATCGTCAAGGACTTCCATGCGCGGCTGATGCGACGCCCGAACATTCGCCGCTATTTCGCCGAGATGCCGGTCGACCGGCTGATCGACCATCACATCAAGTACGTGTCGTATGCGCTGGGCAAGCCGGGCGGCGACATCCGCGTCGACGCGCTGCGCGAGCAGCACCTGCCGGCCGGCGTCACCAAGGCCTCCTATGACCTCGTGCTGGACCTGCTCGCCAGCGTACTTGCCGACAACGGCTTCACCGACGAGGACATCGCGCAGGTGGTCGAGCGCGTGCAGGGACTGTCGACCGAAGTGGTGAGCATGGGGATATCGAAATAACTATTCAGCGAATAGCTGATATTTCCTAGAATCAATAACCCCACAATATGTAGTAGAATCTGCGGGCCAATTCTGGCATGTCATACAGCAGTCAGATCCCTGGGTAACCCGCAGAAATATGGCCAACACTTTCGCCTGGTCCGAACGCTACAGCGTGGGCCACGATCAGCTCGACCGGCAGCACCGGCAGATTCTGAACCTGTGCGAGCAGGTGCATTCGCTGTCGCCGCTGGATTCGTCGTATTCGGAGCGCGTCCATGACATCCTGAATGACATGAGCGCCTATGCGGCGAACCACTTCAAGACGGAAGAGCTGGTGCTGGGCGCGATCAACTACCCGGACCTGGCCGAGCAGAAGCAAGAGCACAACGATTATTTCGAGGGGCTGACTTCGCTGCTGATGGAGTCGATGTCGTCCGTGCCGAGCCAGAAAAAGCTTTCTGCCTTCCTCAAGGACTGGTGGATCGACCACATTCTCGTGTCGGACATGCAGTACAAGGTCTTTTTCGACAAGGTCTGACGCTGCTTCCGGCTGGCTTCCCGCCGGCCTTTCTTCACCCATTGTCCTTCGCCGGCGCCGGCCCGCCGGTTGCGCCGCCATTGCGCACCCGACTGTCGCCAAAATGCCTGCGCTCATGATGCATCCCGAACGCATTGCGCAACTGGTGCGACCTGCGCCGGAAACCTACGCTCAATGATCTTCAGCCCAGCGGAGTCCCGCCATGAAAACCGACAAGCTGCATTTGCAATGGCTGTCCGGCCGCGACGATCCGGATACGGAGGGCAGCGGCACTGGCGTTGCGGCTTCGGCGCACGCTGATGCATCGGGCTGGCTGATGCTCATGCCGGACAGCGCCATCGCCAGCGCGAAGGGCGGCGGCGGAGGCGGCGGGGGCAGCGGCGGCGGCGGGACCGACAGCGGCGACAAGCTGTATCAGGCGGGCGCGGCCGATGGCACGGCCGGCTACGACATCGCGATCCAGTTCTCCGGCAGCGGCTGGACCGCGGCCATGCGCGACGGCTTTGTCCAGGCCGCCAACTACCTGACCACGGTCATCACCGCCGACATCGGCGGCGGCGCGATCATCGGCGGGAAATTCGTCGATGACTTGTACATCACTGCGTCGCTGCGCGGCATCGACGGCGAAGGCGGCGTGCTCGCGCAGGCCGGTCCCAGCCGCATCTGGACCGGCAATGAACTGGCGGCGACCGGCAGCATGGCCTTCGACCTCGTCGACGCAGGCACTTTCCTCGCCGCCGGACTGTGGGACGACATCGTGATGCACGAGATGATGCATGTGCTCGGTTTCGGCTCGCTGTGGAATTACGGCGCCAATCCGCTGGTGGCGGACCGCACGCATTACATCGGCGCGGCCGGCGTCGCGGCCTGGCAGGCAGAGACCGGCAGCACGGACAACTTCATACCGGTGGAGGATGGCGGCGGCAGCGGCACGGTCGGCGCGCACTGGGACGAAGAACTGCTCGGCAACGAACTGATGACGGGCTACATCGACGACGCCAACTATCTGTCGAAGTTCAGCGTCGTTTCGCTGGCCGACCTTGGCTACACGGTCGGCTACATCGACTACCCGAACGACAACGTGCAGGTGGCATAGCGCGCTAGAGCAGCAGCGGCACCCAGGTGAAGGCCAGCATCAGCAGCAGCCCCGCCACGAATTTCTTCGCATAGTCACGCGTGCCGCCGATGACCGCCATGGCGGCCTTGGTCAGCGCATTGGTGGTGAAAGCGGCGAGGATGCCGAGCCTGGCATCCCCGGCCGACAGCACGCCGTGGCTGGCCAGGTTGAGCAGCGACGCCGTCGCCGAGTGCGTGTCGGCCAGGCCCGCGGCGGCCGCGCCGGCCAGCGCGCCGCCGGCGCCGAACTGCCGGTGCAGGAAGCTGGCCAGCAAGGTCACCAGCAGGATGCCGCCGGCCAGGCCGAAACTCAGCTTCAGCGAGAATGCATGGCCGCCCGGCTGCGGCACCGCGGATGCAGGCGCATCGCCTCTGCGCGAGCGCAGCAGCAGCGCGACCTGGCCGGCGATCACCAGCATGCCCGCGGCCATCGACGGCAGCAGCATGCCCAGCAGCGGCGGCGAGACCGACA
>CAYZXP010000075.1:0-13646 GCA_964482415.1 uncultured Bifidobacterium sp.
CATCCCGGGCAACTGGAAGCTGATGCAGGAAAACATCAAGGATCCTTACCACCCCGGACTGCTGCACACCTGGTTCGTCACTTACGGCCTCTGGCGCGCGGACAACAAGTCCGAACTGAAAATGGACGAGCACTTCCGCCATGCGGCGATGATCTCGACGCGCGGCAGCGGCGGCAAAAAGGAAGAAGTCACGCAGGGGGTGACCAGCTTCAAGGAAAACATGGAGATCCAGGACAAGCGTCTGATCGACATCGTGCCCGAGGCGTGGTGGAACGGCCCGACCGCCGTGATGATGACCATCTTCCCGAGCGTGATCTTCCAGCAGCAGGTGAACAGCGTGTCGACGCGGCACATCCAGCCGAACGGCCACGGTTCGTTCGATTTCGTCTGGACCCACTTCGGCTTCGAAGACGACACGCCGGAAATGACGCAACGCCGGCTGATCCAGGCCAACCTGTTCGGCCCGGCCGGCTTCGTGTCAGCCGATGATGGCGAAGTGATCGAGCTGTCGCAGTTCGGCTTCGAGCAAAAGCCGTCGCACCGCGCCGTCGCCGAACTGGGCGGCTACGGCTGCGAGAACACCGACCACATGGTGACCGAGACCCTGATCCGGGGCATGTACAACTACTGGCGCAAAGTGATGGAGGTCTGACGAACATGGCAATGACGAATGAAAGCCAGACCCTGAACGACCTGATCCGCCTGTATGCCGACTATGCGGCCGCCGTCGACGCGGCGCAGTGGGACCGCTGGATCGGGTTCTTCGCCGATGACTGCGAATACAAGATCCAGCCGCGCGAGAACCATGACCGCGGCTTCCCGCTGGCGACGCTGGCGCTGCTGAGCAAGGCCATGCTGAAGGACCGCGTGTACGGCATCCGCGAGACCCTGTTTCACGACCCCTACTACCAACGGCATGTGGTTGGCCTGCCGCTGATCCGCGAAGACCGCGACGGCGTCATCGTCGCCGAGGCGAACTATGCGGTTTTCCGCACCAAGCTGTCCGGCGAGTCGACGGTATTCAATGTCGGCCGCTATCTCGACCGTATCCGCCGCGACGCCGACGGGCTGAAGTTCCTGTCGCGGCTGTGCATCTACGACACCGAGATGATCCCGAACTCGATCATCTACCCCATCTGAAAGAACAGGACATGAACGAACAATGGATCGACGCCGCCGCCGCCGGCGACGTGCCGGCCGATGACGTGATCGGCGTCGACGTCGCCGGCCGCAGCATTGCGCTGTACCAGGTCGACGGAGAAATTTTCGCGACCGACAACCTCTGCACGCACGGCAATGCAAGGTTGTGCGACGGCTTTCTGGAGGGGCACGAGATCGAATGCCCGCTGCATCAGGGCAAATTCGACATCCGCAACGGCAAGGCCATGTGCGCACCGCTGACCGAGGATGTCAGGACATATCCGGTGAAGATCGAGGGAAGCCGGGTGTTCGTCGGGATGGATGGCTGAGCCAGGCCCTACCCTTTCGGAACCCGCGCCCGGGGAGCGGGCGATGGCGAAGGATCCGGGCTTGTGCGCGAGCCGTGATCCTTCGCCGCCATTTACATGAATCAAACGAGCCGGCCACGAAGCCGGCCAGAGGAGGAGACATGAACCAAGCAACGGCAGCCGCCGCCCCGCCGCATTTCGACGTCAGCAAGGCCATCGACGACGGCCGCTTCACCACCGTGCAGAAGCTGGCCTACCTGTTCTGCGCGCTGGCCATCGTGGTCGACGGCTTTGACGGCCAGATGATCGGCTATGCGATCCCGATGATCATGAAGGAATGGGGCGTCACCCGCGGCGCCTTCTCGCTGGCGGTGGCCTGCGGCCTGTTCGGCATGGCGGTCGGCAGTCTCAGCGCCGGCATGCTGGCCGACAGGTTCGGCCGCAAGCCGGTGCTGGTGGCCAGCATCTTCCTGTTCGGCGGCTCGACGATGCTGATCGGGCAAGCCGGTGACGTCGGCACGATCGCGGTGATCCGCTTCATCGCCGGACTCGGCATCGGCGCGGCACTGCCGGCGGCCACCACGCTGACCGCCGAATTCATTCCTTTCCGCTTCCGCACGATGGCCGTCACCACCGCCATCGTCTGCTATCCGCTCGGCGGCATGCTGGCGGGGCTGGCGGCAGGGAAGATCCTGCCGGTGCAAGGCTGGCGCGCTTACTTCATGATCGGCGGCGCGATGCCGATCGCGCTCGCGCTGCTGCTGGTCGTGGTCCTGCGCGAGTCGCCAAAATTCCTCGCGCGGCAGTCCTCCCGCCGGGAAGAGCTGCGCGCGCTGATGGCGAAGATGGCGCATGACGTGGCCCATGTGCGCGAATTCACCGATGGCGTGATTGGCGCCGCCAGGCGCGGCAGCATCGCCGAGCTGTTCCGCCACGGCCGCGCGCCGGACACGATCTGGCTCTGGCTGAGCTTCTTCATGACGCAGCTGTCGATCTATACCGCGTTCAGCTGGCTGCCGACGATGCTGACCACCGAAGGCCTGCCGCCGGCATTGGCCGGCATGGGCCTGACCGCATACAACTTCGGCGGCGTGATCGGCGCGGTGCTGTGCGCCATGGCGATCAACCGCTTCGGCTCACGCGGCCCGATGACCTTCTGGGCCGCCATGTCGGCGGCGACGGCCTTTGCGCTGAAGCTGGTCAGCGTGACCGCCGCCACCGACATTTTCCTGTGGGGCCTCGGCCTGCATGGCCTGTTCGTCACCGCATTGCAGTGCGCGCTGTTTGCGTTGTGCGCGCATATGTACCCGACGCTCATCCGCACTACCGGCGCGGCTTCGGCCATGGCCTTTGGCCGCATCGGCGCGTTCGTCAGTTCTTTCGCCGGCGCGGCCATGATCACGGCCGGCGGCTCGTCGGCCTACCTGAACCTGCTCGGCGGCTCGATGGTCGTGGCCGTGGCCGGGCTGGCGATGGTGCGCGGGCACATCGGCCCGAAACACTAGGCCGGAGCCGACACCAGTTCGGCAATGACCCGGCGCAGCCACTGGTTGCCCGGGTCCTGATGGAAGCGCTCGTGCCAGTGCTGCTTGACGGCGAAGCGCGGCGACGGGAAAGGCAGCGGCAGCCCGCGAAAATGTCCCTTCCCCTTCAGCACCTCGGCGAGCCGGTCCGGCAGCGTGACCAGCATGTCGGTCTGCTCGATCACGAACGGGATCGCCATGTAGTTCGGCACGCGCAGCGCGATCTTGCGCCGTATGCCGTGGCGCTGCAGCGCGTCGTCGAGTATTCCGTGCCCGGTGCCGGCGGTGTCGACCGCCGCGTGGTCTTCGCGCTCGTACTGCGCCAGCGTCAGTTGCGTGCTGATGCGCGGATGGTCATGGCGCAGCAGGCACAGGTACTCCTGCTCGAACAGCGCCTGCTGGAAAAAACCGGCCTCCAGCTGCGGGAAGAAGCCGAAAGCCAGGTCGGCCTCGCCGCTTTCTAGCTGGCGACCGAGTTCCGGCGTGATCGGCGAGATCGCGATGCTGACGCCCGGCGCAGTGTGCTGCATGAACTTCCACAGCTTCGGCAGCAGCACGAGCTGGCTGATGTCGGCCATGCAGATGCGAAAGGTGCGCACCGCCGTCGCCGGATCGAAGCGCATCCGGTGCCCGACCACCTGCTCGACCGCGCCAAGCGCCGTCGCCACCACGCCTTCAAGCGAGCCGGCAAATGCGGTCGGCTCCATCCGGTTGCCGACGCGGACAAACAGCGGGTCGCCGAACTGCTCGCGCAGCTTCGCCAGCGCGACGCTGACGGCCGGCTGTCCCATGTCGAGATTGGCGGCGGCCTTGCTGACGCTGCGGGTCTTGCAGATCTCGTTGAATACCTGCAGTGCGCGCAAGTCGGGGACGGACATAACTATTCGAATTTCGAATGATTTGAATTCTTGTCATTGTATAGCTTGAATGACCTGATCCGCCTAGAGTGGCTGCCTTCAGACGCGGACGATGCAGTGGGTGGTCGAAAGGTGCCGGATACCGACCCTGGCCAGCCCGCATTGAGAGAAAAGCCGGGACGCCGCAGTGCACGCCTGATAGCGCCAATTGGCGTGACACGGTGCGGGATCCCGGCGCAGGCCGGGACCCATGGTCGCATTGGGACCGCTGCCGGAATTTGGCTTGACTGAATGGCATTGGACGCAGGCCGGGATCCATCGCCGATGCGTCCCTTGCGGAGTTCAGCGGGCCTGTGCCGGATCAACCGGCACACCCCGCCAGACAGATCAATAGAGGAGAAACCCATGTTGGAACTAGGCCGGCTGGAAGACCTGCCGCAGGAATACCGGCAAGCGCTGAGCGAGCAGAACCTGGTGCCGCTGTGGCCCAGCCTGCGCTCGGTGCTGCCGCCACGAAAGCCGATTCCGCACACGCGGCCCACGCACTGGCGCTATGACGCGCTGCGTCCGCTGCTGCTGCAGGCCGGTGAACTGACCCCGATCGAGAAGGCCGAGCGACGCGTGCTGGTGCTGGCCAATCCGGGGCACGGACTGGAGAAGATGCAGGCCAGCAGCAGCATCTACCTCGGCATGCAACTGCTGCTGCCCGGCGAGGTCGCGCCGGCCCACCGCCACACCCCGAACGCGGTGCGCATGATCGTCGAGGGCGACGGCGCGTACACCACGGTCGACGGCGAAAAATGCGAGATGCGCCGCGGCGACCTGATCCTGACGCCGACTGGCCAATGGCATGAGCATGGCCACGACGGCACCGACCCGGTGGTCTGGCTCGACGTGCTCGACTTGCCGCTGATGTACTACCTGGAAGCCTCGTATGTGACCGAAGGCGCGCTGCAGCAGGTGAACGCGCAGGCGGGCGAGCGCGCCTACCAGCGCGGCGGCGTCGTGCCCTCGCCGATGTTCAGGCGCAGCGAACGCCGCTATCCGATGCTGCGCTATCCGTGGGCCGAAGTGCGCGCCGCGCTTGAGGCGCTGCACGCGGCCAGCCCCGGCATAGCCGCAGTACAGGTCGCGTATGTGAATCCGGAGAACGGCAGCGACGCGGAGAACGTGCTCGGCTTTTCGGCGCTGATGCTGCGCCCGGGCGAAACGCTGGCGCTGCCGGTGCGCTCGCCGGCCGCAGTCTTCCATGTGATCGAGGGCGGCGCCGACGTAAGCATCGGCGGACAGGCCTTCGCGCTGAAGGAAGCCGACACCTGCTGCGCGCCGGGCTACGCGCAAGTGACGCTGACGAACGCATCGGCGACCGCGCCATCCTTCGTATTCATCGCCGACGAATCGCCGCTGCATCGCAAGCTCGGCGTCTATGAAGTGTTCCCCGACGGCCTCTGAGCCGGCGCGGAGCACCACGGCACAACAAGCAAAGACAGAGAAATGTCCATATCGAATTCACTTCCGGTTCTGGTCGCCGGCGGCGGCATCGGCGGCCTGGCCGCCGCGCTCGCGCTGGTGCGCCGCGGTTTCCGCGTCAGGGTGCTCGAACAATCGCCGCAGATCGGCGAAATCGGCGCCGGCATACAGCTGGGCCCGAACGCTTTCCACGCGTTCGACGCGCTCGGCGTCGGCGACAAGGCGCGCTCACGCGCCGTCTACACCGACTACATGGTGATGACGGATGCGATCGACGAATACGAAGTGGGCCGCATCCCGACCGGCGAAGCCTTCCGCCAGCGCTTCGGCAATCCGTATGCGGTGATCCATCGCGCCGACGTGCACCTGTCGCTGCTCGAAGGCGCGCAGGAAAGCGGCATGGTCGAGTTCATGACCAGCACCCGCGTCGAGCGCATCGAGCAGGATGGCGACAGCGTCACCGTCATCGACCAGAACGGGAACCGGCACACCGGCGTCGCGCTGATCGCCGCCGACGGTGTGAAGTCTGTGGTGCGCGCGCAGCTGGTCGGCGACGGCCATCGCGTGACCGGTCATGTGGTCTATCGCGCCGTGGTCGACCAGGCCGACTTCCCCGAGAACCTGAAATGGAACGCGGCCAGCGTCTGGGTCGGCCCGAACTGCCACCTCGTGCACTACCCGCTGCGCGGCGGCGAGCAGTACAACGTGGTCGTGACCTTCCACAGCCGCAAGCAGGAAGAGTGGAGCGTCACCGAAGGCAGCGTCGACGAAGTGCGCAGCTATTTCGACGGCATTTCCGAAAAGGCGCGGCAGCTGATCGACCTGCCGAAAAGCTGGAAGCGCTGGGCCACCGCCGACCGCGAGCCCATCGGCCAGTGGAGCTTCGGCCGCGTGACCCTGCTCGGCGACGCCGCCCACCCGATGACGCAGTACATGGCGCAGGGTGCTTGCATGGCGCTGGAGGATGCAGTCACGCTGGGCGAGGCGCTGCGCGCTTGCGGCGACGATTTCATTCAGGCGTTCGCGCTGTACCAACGGTCGCGCATCGCGCGCGCGGCGCGCGTGGTGCTGTCGGCACGCGAGATGGGCCGCATTTATCACGCGAAAGGCGTCGAACGGCTGGTACGCAACGACCTCTGGCGCGGACGCAAGCCGGAACAGTTCTATGACGCGATGCAATGGCTGTATGGCTGGAACGTCGGCAACTGCCTCGCCGCACATTGAAGGCCGAGATGAAACTGCATAATTTTTTCCGCAGCGGCACCTCGCACCGCGTGCGCATCGCGCTGAACCTGAAGGGCCTGGATTACGACTACCTGCCGGTCGACCTGCGCAGCGAAGAGCATCTGGGCGACGCGTTCCGCGCTGTCAACCCGCAGGCCTTCGTGCCGGTGCTGGAGGCAGACGGCCAACGGCATATCCAGTCGCCGGCCATCATCGAATGGCTGGAGGAGCGTTATCCGCAGCCGCCGCTGCTGCCGACGGACGCAGACGACCGCGCGCATGTGCGCGCGCTGGCCGCGATGGTCGGCTGCGACGTGCATCCGCTGAACAACCGCCGCGTGCTCGAATATCTGCGCCATTCGTTGTCGGTGCCCGAGGACGGCGTGAATGCCTGGTGCCGCACCTGGATCGACAGCGGCTTCGCGGCGCTCGAGAATATCCTGTCAGACGACCGGCGGCGCGGGCAGTTCTGCTTCGGCGATACGCCCACCGTGGCTGACGTTTATCTGGTGCCGCAGATCGAGAGCGCGCGGCGCTTCGGCGTCGATCTGTCGCGCTATCCGACGCTGATGTCGATCGATGCGGCCTGCGAGGCGCTGGAAGCGTTCCGGCGCGCGAAGCCTTCGCTGCAACCGGATGCATGAACCCGACACGACGAACCACACAACAACCTGCTTGCTGAGAAAGCCCCATGACCTTCACCTTCCCCCCAGCCGCCCCGGTCGGCCTGCCGGTCGCCGGCGAATCCGCGCTGTTTCCCGTGCGCCGCATCTACTGTGTCGGCCGCAACTACGCCGCACATGCGCGCGAGATGGGCTTCGACCCGGATCGCGAGCCGCCGTTCTTCTTCTGCAAGCCGAATGATGCGCAATCGATCGTGCCGGTCCCGGCCGGCCAGACGGTGACGATTCCGTATCCGCCGCTGACGAACAACTATCACTACGAGATCGAACTGGTGGTCGCGATCGGCAAGGGCGGCAGCGACATCCGCGTCGAGGATGCGGCTTCGCACATTTTCGGCTATGCGGTCGGCCTCGACATGACCCGCCGCGACCTGCAGATGAAGATGCGCGAGCAGGGTCGTCCGTGGGAGATCGGCAAGGCCTTCGACTTCTCGGCGCCGGTCGGCCCCATCCACCGGCTCGAAGCCACCGGTGAGCTGAAGCAGGCGGCGATCTCCCTGCAGGTCGACGGCCAGACACGCCAGCAGAGCGACGTCAGCCACCTGATCTGGTCCGTCAGTGAAACGATTGCCAACCTGTCGACGCTGTTCACGCTGCAGCCCGGCGACCTGATCTTCAGCGGCACGCCGGAAGGCGTCGGCGCGGTGAAGCGCGGCGAGACCATGCTCGGTCAGGTCGACGGCCTGACGCCGATCCGCGTCGCCGTCGCCTGATATCCTTCCCCTACCCCAAACCGAGGCCGCCGCAATGACGAGCGGCCCACAGGAGACTTCATGCGCCCCTCCGTCGATGTGCAGGACTACCTGGATACCCTGCCCTTCTCCCGCACGCAGCGGCTCGTGCTGTGGCTGTGCTTCCTGATCGTCGCCGTCGACGGTTTCGATACCGCGGCGATCGGATTCATCGCGCCGTCGATACGCGCGCAATGGGGCCTGAGCGCCGCCGCACTGGCACCGCTGTTCGGCGCCGGCCTGTTCGGGCTGATGCTGGGTGCGCTGATCTTCGGCCCGCTGGCCGACCGTCTGGGCAGGAAGCGCATTCTTGGCTGGTCGGTGGCTTTTTTCGGACTGATGAGCCTCGTGTCGATCTGGGCGCCGGACCTGACCACGCTGACCGCGCTGCGCTTTCTGACCGGCCTCGGCCTGGGCGGCGCGATGCCCAGCGCGATCACGCTGACGTCGGAATACTGCCCGTCGAAACGTCGCTCCAGCCTGGTGACGCTGATGTTCTGCGGCTTCACGGTCGGCTCCGCGCTGGGCGGGCTGGCGTCCGCGCAAATTCTGTCGCACTTCGGCTGGCAGGGCGTGCTGTTCGTCGGCGGCGTGCTGCCGCTGCTGCTGGTGCCCTTCCTGGTCCGGCTGCTGCCTGAGTCGCTGCGCTTTCTGGTGCTGCGGCAGCGCCCGCAGGCCGACATTGACCGCATCATCCGCCGGCTGGATGCCGCGGCCGATCCCGACACGCTGCCGTTGCTGACGGCGCGCGAGGCGGCCACGCGGGCGCCCATCTCCGAGCTGTTCCGCAAGCCCTATGCGACCGGTACCGCGCTGCTGTGGATGAGCTTCTTCATGAGCCTCCTGATCATCTACCTGATCTCGAGCTGGCTGCCGACCTTGCTGACCGGCGCCGGCGCGGACATCCGCACCGCGTCGCTGGTGACTTCGGTATTCCAGATCGGCGGCACGGTCGGCGCGATCCTGCTCGGCCGCCTGATGGACGGCGTCGGCTCGGCGCGCGCGCTGGCCATCGCCTACGTGGCCGGTGCGGGCTTCGTGCTGCTGTGCGCGGCGAGCAGCGCGAACCTGGGCATGCTGGTGATGTCCGTGTTCGGCGTCGGCTTCTGCATCAGCGGATCGCAGGTCGGCGCCAACGCGCTGGCCGCGTCCTACTATCCGACCGGCAGCCGGGCTACCGGGGTCAGCTGGGCCAATGCCGCCGGCCGCACGGGCTCGGTGGTGGGATCGCTGTCCGGCGGCTGGCTGGTGTCGATGAATTTCAATGCCGCCAGCATCCTCGCAATGCTCGCGGTGCCTGCGCTGATTGCTGCGCTCGGCATCGCGCTGCTCGGCCGGCAGGACGCCATCCGCCGCAGTGCAGCAGCCGTGGCCTGATCCTCGCGCGGCCGTTGCCGCCACCCGACCCACCCGCGACCTGTCGCCGCATGCGCCGGCGACAGGGCTTGCCATTCGTTTCGAACTCCCGTAATTTCCTCAAAGCAACATCGCCGGAAGGAGGAGACACGCCGGCGTCCAGCATCGTCCGCGAAGTCTGGCGAGAGGGGACACCCCCTCGGGAGGCGAACAATGACAAGAATCATCAGCCGGTTGCTGTGCGTGCTGGCCCTGCTGGCCATCGGGCGCGTCCACGCGTCCGACGCACTGCCGGCCTATCAGGTGTATGAACCGACGCCGGTGATCTTCAGCGACAAGACCCACCTGCTGGTGCTGCGCGACCGCGACGGCCGACAGAATGCCGAAGAGGCGATGAAGCGCCGGGCCGAGTTCGTTCCCTTGTCCGAAGCCGGCGCGATCAGTCCGCGCGATCATTACTGGGTGATGCAGCGCATTACCAGCAATCTCGATCATGACCTGGTGCTGCGCATCGACCCGAGCGGCTGGGAGCATCTCGACGGCGCGGTGTTCCGCCCGGACGGCAGCGTGGAATACCTGAAGCCTTCCGGCGCCTACCGCGCGAACTACGGCTGGCTGAGCGACATGAATCCCTACGAAGCCGGTTCACGGCTGACGCCGAGCCAGTTCACCCGCTTCACCCTGCACCGCGGCGAGGAGGTGCTGATCGTCACGCACCTGAAATCCAGCGCCAATGTGGTCGCGAAAAGCTTCAGCCTGAACTTCTGCGACGAGCTGAAATTCACCGAGATGCGCCGCTTCGGGCTGTACATCGAGGGTGGGCTGCTGGGGCTGCTGTTTGCGCTGAGCGTGTTCGGCTGGTTCTCGGCGGCCAACAACAAGGACAAGGCCAGCTATGCGTACAGCGTGTGGATCCTGATTGCGCTGCTGCAGATCGTGTCGCAGACGATGCCGGAAGGCCAGCGGCTGGCCGAGTTCTTCATCGACGTGGAAGGCGCATCGGTCGGGCACCAGTATGCTGCATGGCCGCTGTTCAATATCTTCGGCTATGCACAGGCAATCGCCTACGCGATCTTCGCGTCCACTTTCCTGAGCGTACGCGAGCATTATCCGTGGCTGCAGAAGATGGTTTACGTCTACATCGCCGTCTACTCAGTCCACTATGTGCTGACCTCCTTCATTCCGCACGAGATACCGAACAAGCTGCTGTGGCTGCCGCTGGGCCTGTTCACGCTGTTGCTGCTGCTGGCTTTCTATACGGTGGCCTTCATCCGCCACCGGCAGGGACTGAAGATTGCGAAGTTCTTCATGTTCGCGATCGTGCCCTACCTGTGCTTCAGGGTGATCTTCATCCTCGGGCTGGCCGGCATTCCGTCGCCGTTCACGCTGATGGACTCATCCGGGTTCGGGCTGCTGATGCAAAACCCGAACACGGCGCAGTCAATCGGCCTGTGCACCGAGGCGCTGATCATGGCGCTGGCGGTGGTCAGTCGCACCCGCTGGCTGCAGGAACAGCTGGCGCAGAGCATGCAGGAGCAGAAGTCCCTGATCGAGAACCAGAACCGCCAGCTTGAAGCGACTGTGGATGAGCGCACCCGCGAGCTGGCCGCCAAGCACCAGCTGCTCGAGCGCACGCACCATATCGTGATCGGCTCGGTGAATTACGCCAGCCGCCTGCAGCGCAGCCAGCTGCCGCGACAACACCGGATCGACGGCCGCTTCCGATCGATCGGTGTGTACTGGGAGCCGCGCGACACCATCGGCGGCGACCTGTGGTGGATCTCGTCGTCGCAAGTCGACGGGCCGTTCACGCTGGCCGTGGCCGACTGCACCGGACACGGCGTGCCCGGCGCGATGCTGTCGCTGCTGGTCAGCGCGTCGCTCGAGCGGATCTATTCGGCCGAACCGCAAGCCGACCCGGCGCGGGCGCTGATGTCACTCGACTATCTGGTGCGCGCCGGCCTGAATCAGGACGCGCCCGACAGCGAAAGTGACGATGGCTGCGATGCGGCGATCGTCAGTATCGACCGCGACGCGCGGATCCTGCAATTTGCCGGCGCCAAGATCGGCGTGTTCCAGCTGTCGCCGGACGGACAAGTGACCCGGCATGCGGCAGCGCGCAGCAGCCTCGGCTACCAGCAACCGCCGGATGACGAGGACGCGCCGGCCACACGCGGCATTGCGTGGCAGGACGGCGATACCTTTGCGATCGTCACCGACGGCTATACCGACCAGCCCGGCGGCGACGGCGAGGTGCCGCGCTCCTTTGGTTACCGCCGGCTCGAAAGCCTGCTGGCTTCCTGTGCCGGCCGGCCGGCGACGCAGATCGTCGAGCGCATGCGCGAAGAATTCGAGCGCTGGCAGGGGCAGCACACGCGCCGCGACGATGTGACCGCCGTGGTGTTCACGCCCTGACGGCGCTTCGCCGCCGGGCAAAGCGCGCGCAGGGATTAAAATTCTGCGCATGGACAACATCGCTTCGTGGGGAAAACATCTGCTCGTCGCCGTCGAGATTGCCGGCACCGCGGCCTTTGCCATGTCGGGCGTGCTGACCGCCGCGCGCAAGCAACTCGACCCGGTCGGCGTGTGCGTGGTGGGCTTCATGGCCGCCTTCGGCGGCGGCACCCTGCGCGACCTGCTGCTGGACCACCGTCCGTTCTTCTGGGTGCGCCATGTCGACGTGCTGTGGGGCGTGTTCGCGCTGTGCGTGCTGGCGATGTTCTTCATGCGCGCGCGCCATTTTGCGGTGACGGAGCGCGCGATCCAGTGGCCCGACGCGATCGGCCTCGGGCTGTTCAGCGCGGCCGGCGTGCACCAGGCCATGGTCGCGCAGATGCCCGGCATCGTTGCAGTGCTGATGGGCGTGATCACCGGCGTGTTCGGCGGCGTGCTGCGCGATGTCTTCTGCAATGAAATTCCGACCGCCTTCAAGGACCACCGGCCGTATGCGCTGTGCGCGCTCGCCGGCGGCTGGGTCTACCTCGGACTGCTGAACGCCGGCCAGCCGGACTGGATTGCGCTGGCAGTCTGCGTGATCATCACAGCGGGACTGCGCGGCCTGTCAGTCTGGCGGGACTGGCAATTGCCGGCGTGGCGCGCCTGAACCGGACAAGCACTCCGCACGCACCGCGCATCCGCGAATCAATCGCAGCTTAATCCCATGGGATTAAGCGCGCGGCGCTGTCATGTGCCGCCCCGAAAATCTCATATTCCATACCGTTTCAGTCAACCGCCCTTTCCGGCGCCGGCACTCGTGCGCTATCTTGCTGAAAAAACTCCAAGAAAAGCCAATGAGACGCTTCGCCGCCCTGCTGTTGCTGATCGCCTGTCCGCTGTGGGCGCAGAACACCAACCAGCTGCCGCCCTGCCCCAAACCGGACATGAGCAAAAAGTCCGATCTTGGCTGGAAGGGGCGCACCTGGCACTGGAATGATTGCCGGGGCCGGTATGTGATCGAGTTGGACAAAGAGCTTCGTGGCACGGTGGTCGAAGGCGAATGGCAATTCGGCCAGCTAAACGGACAAGGGATGTACGCCATCCCCGACGGCAATACGTACAAGGGCAGTTTCCGGAATTTCCAGCCGCATGGTCAAGGCGAATTGACAATGCGAAACGGCGACCGGTACATCGGGGAGTTCAACGGCGGCCTGTTCGACGGACAAGGCACCTACACTTTCACCAGCGGCGACAGGTATGTCGGCGAATTCAAGGGCGGCAAGCGCCACGGCGTGGGAACCTACACCCATGCCAACGGCGAGCGATACGTCGGCGAGTACCGGGATGACCGGATGCACGGCCAGGGCAGCTACCACTTTCCGAACGGCGACCTGTATGTCGGCGAATTCAGGAACAGCAATTTCCACGGCGCCGGCATTCTCACGACGCACGACGGGCAGCGCCAGGAAGGCCTGTGGGAAAACGACAAGCTCGTCACTGAAACCGAAATAGACACGACGGACGCCGAGGCTGAACAGGAGATTGAGCGCGAGCGCCGCGAGCTGGCAGAAGAAAGGCGCCGGCTGGAAGAGGAGCGAAGGCTGTTCGAACAGGAGCGCGAGAACGCCGACACCCTGCCGCCGCCCCGCAAGGACGATGACAAGCGCATCGTCGCCGGCTCCGGCTTCATCATCACTTCGGACGGATACGTCGTCACGAACTATCACGTGATCGAGAATGCCACCGAGCTGACGGTACGGACCACCAACGGCAAAACCTACCAGGCCAGGGTCGCAAAGCTGGATTCGGCGCACGACCTGGCGGTGCTGAAAATCCCCGCCGCCGGCCTGCCCTACATACCGATCGCGGATTCGTCCGGCGTGAAGAAAGGCACGTCGGTGCTGACCGGCGGCTTCCC